>NZ_JANSIB010000056.1:6360-17059 GCF_047461895.1 Synechococcus sp. R55.8
TCCGCAAGTTGGACATCGCCGATCAGTGTGGCATTGGCGGCAATAAAGGCTGCCTCATCTACTCCCGTCGGCTGCCGATCCAGCCCAATTGGCCAGGTGTCCTGTTTTTCTCGTTGCATTTAGAGTCGAGGCCGTTCATGTCAGTTGGGCTTGACGTTGAGAGAGTAGAGGGGATTCAGACGGTTGCAAGGGGCGAATGGCAAAGAAAGTTTCGTAGATGCAATCGCCAACGTGGTTCATTTGTAGCTGCAATTTGTCGAGAAACTCATGTAAGCCCTGCTCCATAATGTCGTCGATGGTTAGGTAGTCCAGCTCAGAACGCAGGCGGCCCAAAGCTCGCTCGCTGGGATCCCGCCAGGTATCGGCTGGGGTGCCGGTGATCTGGTGCAGGGATCGATCCGCATGAATAAGACAAAACTGAATGGAGCGGGGAAATTGCCGATCCAAAATCAGGAAAGAGGCCACCTCTCTGGGATTGATGCGGTGTTGGCGGCTGTGTTTCCGGTACATTTCATAAGCACTGGCCGACTTCAGCAAAGCAATCCACTGCAACTCATCCAAAGCCGTGCCCACGTACTGCAGAGAGGGCAGCAAGATAAAATACTTAACATCCAAAATGCGCGCCGTTTTGTCCGCCCGCTCCAAAAGACGGCCAATCTGGCCAAAGTGCCAACCTTCCCCGTGGGTCATGGTGGCATCCATCACCCCGGCGAATAGGTGGCTGGCCAGTTTCACTTCCGTGAAGAAATCGTGGAGCTGACTCAGGTGGGGGCCTTGCTGAGCTGCTTCTTTGACCATCAAATAAAAGCGGTTGACCCGCTCCCACATTTCTGAAGAAATGACCTCCCGCACAGAACGGGCATTTTCTCGCGCCAGCCGCAAACAGGAAAGGATGGAGTTGGGGTAATCCCTATCAAAAGCCAGGAACTGGATGACCGTTTCTTGGGTTGCCTGGCCATAGCGTTGGTAAAACAGCTCCTGATCCCCGGTGGTGTAGACAATGGGATCCCACTGCTGGGCGGGACCGCTGGGCAAGTCTAGGATGAGGTTGAGATTGACATCGATGAAGCGGGCGATGTTCTCGGCGCGCTCCACGTAGCGGTTGAGCCAGTAGATGGAATCGGCCACCCGACTCAGCATGCTGTTGCCTCCTCTGGAGTGTCTTGTCTCTGCGCTCCGTTCAAACTCAACAAACGAAGCAGCCGCCGCAGCTTCACCAGCAGCACCCCCGTCAGGCCGGTCAGGATCCACCCCATCCACTCGGCTGCAGTACCCAGATAGCGCACCTGCACGCGATGATCCCCCGGCGGGATCCGCACCTGCAACAGCCCCACTCCGCTGTGCTCAGCAGACGTGAGGCGACCATCCACCTGTACCCGCCAAGCAGGGTAGTAAAAAGTGCGCAGGACTACCCATTGATCCTGATCGGTGGGGTTAACGGCCCGAAAACGACGGTAGCCATAGCTCCACCGTTCCACTTCCAACAGTGGCTCCAGATTGCCTTGCTCTTGTCCAAAATCCACTACGTCCCCCTGCCACCGCAGCAGCGGATCCACCTCTGGGGGCGGCATGGGCAGCGTTGCCTGGCGAGGTCGGTACTCCAGCACATCCACCAGCGCCAGCCCGTCGGGAAAGCGCCAGTGCATGTGGAGAAAAGCAATGCCCGGTCGCTCCTGGGGCTCATTGGGAAATGGCTTGGCGGCAGACAGCTCTTGAAAAGTCTGGATGGTTTGCGGGTCAAACCAGGCTCTGGACAAGACCTGCCAGCCCTGCCAGCTTTGTATCCCCATGGCCAGACCTATCCCCACAATCAAGAGGATCCTCCAGCCCTTTTGCCCCCACCCCCAGGCGGCCAGGGATCCCAAAAGCCAGGGCACCGTTACTGATGTCACCGCCATCCAGCGCCAAGAAAACTGAATGCGCCGCAGGGGCAAAACCCACTCGTAGAGCCAACCCAGCAGATCCGTCATCATCAGCAAGGCCACCAAGCTGGCCCCCAAGCTGTAGAGCAGGATGGCTTTGGCCAGGGGAGCAGAGGATTCTAAGGCACCATGGGACTCCGTCTCGCCAGCACGAGCGGAATGGATTGGGGTCATCCCCCTTGTCCTGCGGGCCAGCCAAGTTGGGAGAATCAGGATTCCAACACCCAAGACAACGGCTACCATCCAGAGCCAGTACCCTACCAGGCCGCTTTCAAACCAGTGCTGCGTCAGTTGCGGCTGGAGCCGGGTTAGCCCACTCAGCATCAGGCGATGTTGGGGCATGTACTCTTCGACAAAATTCACCAACTCCACCTGGATGAGGCGCTGATCCCAAAAGGCTGGCAGCAGATAAAACGCCGTCCACCCCAGCCCCAGCCCAAACCCCAAGTAGCAGCGCCCCACCCTGGGCCAGAGGGGATCCCAGCGGCCCAGCACCCAAGGCAGAGGCAGCCAAGTTAGCGTAAAGACCAGCAAAGTGGGCAAGTGAGATAGGGCCAACAGGCCGTAGCTAATGGCTAAGGCCACAATCGGCCAAAGGGACTGGGGCCGGCAGATCACCTGGACTGAGGCCCAGAAAATCCAGGGAGAGACAGCAATGGCCCACACTTCCCCCATTGCCCCCCGTTGGTAAATATCCACCAGCCAATAGGGGCCGGCCATACCCGCCAGAGCCAAAACCAGAGCCCAAGCCCAGGGGATGAGTTGCCGGAGAAGGGCATACAGCCCTGTCCCGAAGACCGCCATTGCCAAGCCCATGCTGGCCACCAGGGATCCGGGCATATCCAGCTCCAGCAGGCGAAACGGCAGAGGGGCCACCATGCACAGAGGGGGGTAAAAGGCAAAGGTGGGATTGCCGTAGCCGAAGTTGGAATACTCTAGCCAGCGGGGGTAAAACTGCCCGCTGAAAAACTGTCGCTGATACTGAAAGGCCCAACTGAGGTTGAAGTGGGTGGAATGAGTGATGGGATAGCCCTGGCGCAGCATGGGCCAGAGCAGCACCACGACTCCCACCAGCAACCCTATCCCAACACCCCTCTCCGGTTGGCACAACGCTTTTAGCATTTCTCGGCGTTGTCCCCATCCTCTACCTCGAAAGGCCCAGACTTCCCCCCATACTTGCGCAGCAGCCGGATGTGTTCGATCACCATCGTCTTCTCCAAGGCCTTGGCCATGTCGTATAGGGTGAGGGCAGCCACCGAAACTGCTGTCAAAGCCTCCATCTCCACCCCTGTTTGGGCGTTGGTTTTCACTGTAGCGGTGATCAGAAAGCCGGGCAGATGGGGATCCGGATTCAGATCCACGGTGACGCTGCTCAAGGGGAGAGGATGACACAGCGGGATCAGATCAGCGGTGCGCTTGGCAGCCATGATCCCGGCCAGCCGGGCTGTTTCCACCACATTCCCTTTGGGCCCTTGACCGGCCAAGATGGTCTGCAAAGTCGTTTCTGACATGCGTACCTGTCCTTGGGCAGTGGCCAAGCGGGCAACCATGGGCTTGTGTCCCACTTCCACCATTTGTGCTCGGCCAGAGGCGTCCAGGTGGGTGAGGGCTTGCCCAACAAAGGACTCTGTCCTGCTGGCGCGACTAGAACTCGAATCCGATGGCACCCCGGCCTCCCACAATCCTTGAGAGCTGAAGAGTTGGCTTAGGCTCCGATGAGGTCGGCAAATCGGCAACCAGACCCGCAGGGACTTGACAACTAGTAGCGAATCCAGGCATAGGCGGCATCAGAGAGCACCGGCACCTCGGCGTAGTGGCCGCGAATGTTTTGCACCCAGGCGTAGACGGTGATGGCAATCACCCCCAAGAGAGCCGTGGTGGCCAAAATGCTGACCATCGCTGCCAGGCCAAGGTTGCCGAAGAGTATGCCAAACGCCTGCATCAGCACCTGCACCAAGAACAAGGCAATGTTGAGCAAGAGCGCCTGGATGGTGTTGAAGCGAACAAAATGGGCTACGCGGGTGTTGCGGATCACCAGGAACAGCAGAGCCAAAAACACCCCCATTCCCAGCCAGCCCGTGGCCAGGGGCACCAGACGAAACAGAGGCGCAAAAATGGGGATCAGCCCTGGCAGAGATTGAAACAACCCAGAGGGCAAAAAGCCCAAGGGCAGAGCCGATACCAAAGGCAAAAGGTAGGGAAGGGATCCCCACAGCCGATTGATGGGAGTGATGTCGCCGCGCCAGGTCATAATCCGTCGATCCCCATAGATGCAATGGTTACTGGAGCTGGCTTGTCGGTGCGCTTCTGGGATCCCCGCAAGCTACAGGTCGGAAAGAGAAAGCAACACCCAAGCCTTGGGCCTATTGTAGTCGATGGATTTGGGTGGCTCAACGCGCTTGGCCGCAAGCCGGCTTCTGCTTTCCAGTGAGCAGAAAAACTGGAGGCCAAAAGGTTCAGAGTGAGCGCTCCGATGAATCCAGGCTGATATAATCAACGGCAAATCCTGGCTGCATCACCGGTTTTTCAGGTTCTCTACATTTTTCAGCTTTCACCATGAAGATTTCATCGTCTCCCGCTGCTCGCATCGTCGGAGCTTTTGTCTGGCAAGTTTGGTCTGGGCTGATGGGTTTTCTCAACGACCGTCTGTTGCCGGAGCGCTATCACATTCGGCCCGAAGCTTTGCCGGAGTGGATTGCCCAGGTGTGGGCAGGCTATCTGCGCTATCGGGAAGCCTCTCGTCCGGGGGCGATCCAGTTTCGCGGCTTGACGGTGGATCCCAGCCGAGATCTGCGCTCAGCTCACCTCGGATCCCGTCCGCTCCGCTACCGCGGCTGCCCCATGGAGACGGTTGCCCGCTCTGGGGATCCTTCTCCTACCGCCCAACCCATCCCTGAAAAGGCTTTTGTGCCCCCCTACTGGAAACTCCTCAATACGCTGCGCTTGAAGTTGAGCCTGGCCGATATTGATCGCTACCCCGTCACTCCGGCCCTGCAGCGGGTTTACCGAGGTCGAGAGTTTTAACACCGCTCTGCTGCTCTGCACGACAGTGGAGTTTTAAGGCTGGGGATCCCCTTGTGGGCGGGGATCCCTTTTTGGACTTTGTTCGCGACAGCGGGACGGAGTCCCCAGATCGGACTTGTGGGTTTGGGTGAGATTGCGATCGGGTGGTTTCTCCTGGGGTGAGGGGAAAGCTGAGAAAGACTGCAAAAAAACTTAAGGTCACTTTCCCGCTGGGGGATAAGAGCCCCTACAGTGGATAAAGAAGAACATGGTGCTCCGCACCGCCAACGCAATGAGCTTTGTTATGTCCAAAAGCGGCGTGCTCCTGCTGAACTTGGGGGGGCCAGAGACCCAGGCTGATGTGCAGCCCTTTCTTTACAATCTGTTTGCCGATCCCGAGCTGATCCGGCTGCCGTTTCCCTTCTTGCAGCGGGCCTTCGCCTGGGCCATCTCCACGCTGCGGGCCGAAAAATCCCGCCGCAACTACGCGGCCATTGGGGGGGGATCCCCCTTGCGGCGCATTACTGCTGAGCAAGCGCGAGAACTGCAGGCCCACCTGGTGGCTGAGGGCTATGACGTGCCGGTGTATGTTGCCATGCGCTACTGGCATCCGTTGATCGAGTCGGTGGTGCAACAGATCAAGTCGGATGGGATCACCCGCTTGGTGGTGCTGCCACTCTACCCGCAGTATTCCATCAGCACGACGGGATCCAGCTTTAAGCTGCTGGATCGGCTCTGGGCTGAGGATCCGGAGCTGGCCCACATCGAGCGCTGCCAGATCTGCTCTTGGTACGATCAGCCCCAGTATGTGCAGGCGATGGCCAGAGGGATTCGGGAACAGTTGGATGGGTTTGCCGCTCCCGAGGGGGTGCATGTGCTGTTCAGCGCCCATGGCATTCCCGAAAGCTATGTCACCGAGGCCGGGGATCCCTACCAACGGGAAATGGAAGCCTGCGTGCGGCTGATCTGGAAGCAGGTGGGACGCCCCAATGACCACACCCTCTCCTATCAAAGCCGGGTGGGTTCGGTGCGGTGGCTGCAACCCTATACCGAACGGGTCATCCTGGAGTTGGGATCCCGAGGTGTGAAGCAGTTGCTGGTGGTGCCGATTAGCTTTGTGTCGGAGCACATCGAGACCCTGCAGGAGATTGACATCGAGTATCGGGAGCTGGCCCATCGAGCTGGGATTGCCGATTTTCGCCGTGTGCCCGCCTTGAATGCCGACCCTCTGTTCATTGCCGGCTTGGCGGCGCTGGTGCGGCCTCATCTGCTCACTCCGGGCTTGGCAGCTCCTGCCTTTGTCCCTGCTGCTGTGGGCGGCTCGCTGCTGGAGCGGTAGGGAAGAACGCCAGGCATTTCATTGTTGCTCTGCTCATTGTTGCTCTGCAACGCTGACGCGACCAGACGAGGACGCTGACTTCATACCCCCAGAAGCGTTCTCCTACCACCCCAGGTGTCTCATCTTCATGGAGTTTTGACTGGGAATGACCCTAAGCCCGAGCGAAGCCTTGCTGACGAAGTGGCTGCTGACCTATTTTTACCAACGGCTGCCTTTCCCCCAAGAGTGGCTGCCGCAGAAAAGCTATTGGGTAGGGGGATCCCTGCGGGATGCTTACCTGGCTTGGCTGCAGGGCCGTGCTGCTGGGGATCCCGCTCGCGACGGTGGGATGGAGTCCTCAGCGTCGGTGGATTTGGACCTGATGTGCGCTGTGGATCCCGTGGGCTGGGCAGCAGCAGTGGCACGGCGGTTGGGGGCGGGCTTTGTGGTGTTGGATCCCGAACGGCAGATTGCCCGCATTGTGTTGGCAAAGTTGACCGTGGACGTGGGGCTGCAGGCGGGATCCACCCCTGAGGAGGATCTGAGGCAGCGGGACTTCACCTGCAATGCCCTGGCCTTGGATCTGCAAAGGGAGCAACTGCTGGATCCCACAGGCGGACAAGCCGATATTCGCCAGAGCCGGATGCGCATGGTACACCCCGACAACCTCAGTGCTGATCCGGTGCGGCTGTTGCGGGGTTATCGACAGGCGGCTCAGCTGGGGTTTGGGCTGGATCCAGCTACGCAAGAGGCGATCCGGGAGCGGGCTCCCCTTTTGGCGAATGTGGCGGCAGAACGGGTGCGGGCAGAGATAGTGGCCCTGTTGGAGGCAGGGATCCCAGGGCTGGCTCACCTACAGGCGGCGGTGGCGGCGGGGTTGCTGCAGGCTTGGCTGCCCCACCTGAAGCCGGAAAGTCCGGGCTTCCCTCAAGCTCAGGCCGTGTGGGAGTGGGCCGGGCGCTGGCAACCGCTCTATCCCCGCACGCTGGCAGAGCTGGCCCAGCCCTTGACATCCTCACGCGAAGGGCGCGGCAGGCTGTTGGCAGTGGTGCTGGCGGCCTTGTTGTGGGATCCAGCGGGAACTGAGGACTCTGTCTTGCTGACGCGAACGGCAGAAAGGGTGGAAACCGAGCTGGAGCGGCTGCGCTTCAGCCGAGCGGAAATGCGGGCCATCCAAAAGCTACACCATCTTCTGCCTCAGCTTCAGCTTCTCCTGACGGACTCCCCCACCCCTGCGCAACAGTGGCGGCTTTATCAACAGGCGGGATCCCTGTTCGGTGGCCTGGCGCTGTTGGCGGTGGCTACGGGCGGCGACCCTCAAAAGCTGGAGTCTTGGCTCAAACGCTACGAAGACCCCCAGGATCCCCTGGCCCATCTGGTGCCCCTGCTGGATGGCCGCGATCTGCTGCACAGCTTGGGGGCCAAACCCGGCCCCTGGGTAGGCCAGTTGCTGCAAGACCTCCAGGAGGCGCAGGCTTGGGGGCAGATTCAAACTCGTGCCGAGGCGCTCTCTTTTGCCCGCCGGTGGCGTGGCCAGCAAAAAGACTAGCCGAAGCGATAGCCGAAGCCGCGCACCGTCACCAAATACTCTGGGTTGCTGGGATCCAGCTCCAATTTTTCCCGCAGCCAGCGGATATGCACATCGACGGTCTTGCTGTCGCCCATGAAGTCGGATCCCCAGACGCGCTCCAGAAGCTGCTCCCGCGTCCAAACGCGGCGGGGATTGGACATAAACAGCTCCAACAGGCGAAACTCTTTGGGGGAAAAACTCACCTCAACGCCCCGCACCAACACGCGGCACTCCTGGGTAAACATACACAGATCCCCGTAGCGGAGCACCGTGGCATCGCTGGCTTGGGCCAGTTGTTGCCGGCGCAACACCGAGCGACAGCGGGCGATCAGCTCCCGCATGCCGAAGGGCTTGGTCAGATAATCGTCGGCCCCCAGTTCCAAGCCCACCACCCGGTCGGTTTCGCTACTTTTGGCCGTCAACATCAGGATGGGAATCGTGTTGCCCTCCCTGCGCAGCAGCCTGCACAGATCCAGACCGTTCAAGCTGGGCAACATCAAATCCAAGATCATCAAATCCAGCCGCTCAACCGTATGCACCATCTCAAGGGCTTGCCGACCATCGGCGGCTTGTAAAACCTGATACCCCTGCTCTTCTAAAGCCAGGGCAACCGTTTCCCGAATGGCATCCTCGTCATCCACCACCAGCAGGGTCTCCAGATGGGGAGCAGCTTCCTTGGCTTGAGGAAGTGGACCGGTCATGGAGAGGGTTGCTTCCATACAGAACTCCGTTGCGCCTGCACGCAAGTGCTCCGCACCGCCGTCACGAACGCGGAAGCGTCACGTAGCGATAACAGCCTCACAGGGTGAGAAGGGCAAGTGCCGCCACCGTCAACAGCAGCCCCCCGATAGGATATCAAACTTCCAGGGCAGGCCAATAAAGAGAACAGGGGCGGACTGACTTGCACAGGGCCTTGAGACGGCGAATGGAACCGAAAGGATTCCAAAAACCTGCAATTCAGGATGATTTAAGATCTCTAATGTGGAGCCGCCCCTACCCACGCCTCATGGTGCTCTGCACCCCTCCCGCGAACGGCAACTCACGCTTTAAGGACTCCGTCCCGCTGTCGCGATTGGCCGGAAACCGGTTATGTCTGCTTCCCCTTCTGCACTCTGGGCCACTGGCGGAGCCATTCTGCGGCTGTTGCGCTGGCATAAGCCGGCAGGGCGATTGATTTTGATGATCCCGGCGCTGTGGGGAGCTTTTTTGGCCGGACGGGGAACGCCCCCTTGGCCGTTGGTCGGGATCATCATTTTGGGCAGCCTGGCTGCCAGTGGGGCAGGCTGTGTCATCAACGATCTTTGGGATCGGGACTTAGATCCATTGGTGGAGCGCACCCGCCATCGCCCGTTGGCCAGCCGGGAGTTGACCGTTGGCGTCGGGATCCTGATGGCGGTGGTGAGTTTGGCCTGTGCGGCAGGGCTGGCGCTGTTTCTCAACCCGGTTAGCTTTGCCCTCTGTGTGGCGGCGGTGCCGGTAATTCTGCTCTATCCAGGGGCCAAGCGGGTGTTTCCGGTGCCGCAGTTGGTGCTGGCTCTGGCGTGGGGATTTGCCGTGCTCATCAGTTGGACGGCGGTGAGCGGCCAAGATGCCAACACACCCCTGTGGGAAGAGGGGCTGGGCTGGCTGTGGCTGGCCACGGTGTTGTGGACACTGGGATTTGATACCGTCTATGCTCTTGCGGATCGGGAGGACGATGAGCGGGCCGGGATCCATTCCAGCGCCCGTTTTTTCGGGCAGCGGACGCCGACGGCGGTAGGGCTATTTTTTTTGGGCACTGCCATCGCGCTGTTGGGGGTAGGCCTCAGCCTACGGTTGCATGGAGTTTATTTTGTCAGCTTGGCCATCGTCACTGTCCTCTGGGGCCGGCAAACCTGGCAGCTCCACCAAAGGAATGCCTCTCCCACCTTGTACCTGGCCATCTTCGGCCAAAATGTGGTGCAAGGGTTTATTCTGCTGGCGGGGATGATCGGCGGGTCCCTGCTGGCCTGAGGGATCCCCTGGCCTCTCGCATGGCCAGATGCCTCTCTGAAGAACGCCTTGCCCCTCAGCCGACGCTGGGGCTGCCTCTTTGGGAAGGGATCCCGACAAATCTCCGGACTGGCAGGAATCGGCCCAGGGCCATGGGCAAACGGTAGAATGAGACGATTAATTGCAGGATCCCAGCCTCCGATGGCCCCACTGAGCAGCGGTGAGCCTCCCTATGACATTCTTATTCTCTCAAACGGCCCTGGAGAGCTGACCACCTGGGTGCGTCCGGTGGTGATGGAATTGCGCCAGCAACTGCCTCAGGCACGCCTCTCCCTGGTGCTGTCCCCCTGCCCCCATGCTTCCGGGCAAGAGATGAAGATAGCGCAAGCGTTCGTCGACGTGGATCGGGTGCAGGATCCCGATTTTTTTCTGGCTTTTTTGCTTACTGGCCAAACCGAAGAAGCCTGGAATTGGGCCAAGCGAGGGGTGGTGCTGTTTCTGGGGGGGGATCAGTTTTTTGCCGTCTGGATTGCTCGCCGCTTGCGCTATCGGCTGGTGGTCTATGCTGAGCATCAACCCCGTTGGCGGCCTTGGGTACATGCTTTCGCCGTGCGAACCGAGGCAATCAAACGCCGCTACGATGGCGGACGGCTGCTGGGCCACCCTTGGGCCCACAAAATGCACGTTGTCGGGGATTTGATGGCGGATGGCGTAGCCAGCGCTGTCTATTTGCCGGGGGTGCCCCTTTCCGGCTGGCTTGGCAGCAGATCTCCTGCCGCTGCCTCCAAACCCACGGCAGGCTTTTCTTCCCCAACCCAAGCCTTTGGCCTGCTCCAAGATGCATCTCCCAGCTCCATCGGCGAGGGGGAGCCTGTAAGAACTGCGCCAGAGAGAGTGGGGAACCGCTTCACCGAT
>NZ_JANSIB010000057.1:0-16998 GCF_047461895.1 Synechococcus sp. R55.8
TTGGGGGCTGCCGTAAACCAGCCTGGAGGTCCGGGCTTGTTTTGTTCTCTGGTAGGGCAGAGCAGGCTCAGGGCTACTGAAAGCCCGCTCCGTACCGCTTAGCGGTCGGAGCCGGGTAGTTTACTGCTGCCTATCCATTACGCCCAAGTCTGGTCACTCTTGAGGGTAATGGGGGAGCAACAACTTATTATTGTTATTGGAATTGATTGGATTCACGGGATCCCGGCCAACCGGCGGGCCACCAGGGCGGGAAGTTGAGCCAACGGGATCCCTTCCAGAACTTCTGCCGCAAAAGCGCAGGTGAGAAGTTGCCTGGCCTCAGCTTGGGGAATACCCCGGCTTTGCAGATAAAAGATCTCTTCCGCCTCCAGTTGGCTGACGGTGGCCCCGTGGGCACACTTGACGTTGTCGGCAAAGATCTCCAGTTGTGGCTGGGTGTTGACCCGCGCTTTGGGGCCTAGGAGCAGGTTGCGGTTGGTCTGGGCGGCATCTGTCAGTTGGGCCTCTCGGCTCACCAGAATCCGTCCGCTGAAGACCGCATGGGCCGTCTCGTCCACGATGCACTTGTGCAATTGGCGGCTGCTGCCATGGGGGGCCTGATGCACCAGGCGGGAGTGGGTGTCGCTGTGCTGGGATCCCTTCAGCAGCGTTAGCCCCTGCAGTTGGGTGTGGGCCTGGGCTCCGGCTTGGGTGATCTCCAGGTTGTGGCGAGAAAACTGGGATCCCCACTGAATCGCCTGGAGGCGGTAGTGGCTGTCGCGGCTTTGGCGCACGGCGGTCTTGTTGATGTGGAAGGCTGGGGATCCCTGCCTTTGCAAAATCACATGGTGCAAACGAGATCCCTCTGCCAGGGCGATCTCCGTAACCGCGTTGCCAAAGGGGATCCCGGATCCCAGGGATACATGATCTTCGATCAGCGTGAGGGAGCTGTGGGCTTGCAAAGACAGCAGGCAGCGGGGCTGGGCCAAAACGGCCTCTCCCTCAGGAGCCACCGTTATGAACAGCAGGTGCAGCGGTGACGGAACTTCCTGGCCGGGCTGTAGGCCAATCTGGATCCCATCTCCCAGATGAGCGGTGTTGAGGGCCGTAAACACATCCGTCTTGGCCAGGGTTTGCAGCAACTCCCCTGGGGCTTGGGCTAAAGGGATCACCTGCAAAGCGGTGGGCAGGCCGCTCAAATCAGAAAGCTGGGGGGCAAAGTAGCCGTTGACGAACACGGCGCGGCTATAGCTGGCTTCCGGCCAAAGCCAGGGCTCTAGAGTTGCCGCATCCAGAGCCGGATCCCCTGCAGCAGCCAGGCGAAACTCGTGGGCCAGCAGCGGCGAGAGATCGCTGTATTTCCAATCCTCTTCCCGTGGGGTTGGGATCCCCAGTTCGGCCAGTTGGGCGCGCGCCTGCTGCCTGAGGGTGGTGTAGGGATCCTGCCGTTCCGGGATTTGACCGAGGATGCGCTCCAGGAATAGGCGGCTCTCGGGGGCAAAAGGTTTGGGCAAGGTGGCGCTCATCCTTCTTCCTCCTGCCCAGATGCCGCGGCTGCCGGTTCTTGGCCCGCCTGAGTTTTGATCCAGTCGTAGCCCCGTTCTTCCAGCTCCAGCGCCAAGCTCTTGTCCCCGCTGATGACGATCCGACCTCCTTCCATCACGTGCACGTAGTCGGGGGTTACATAGTCCAGCAAGCGTTGGTAATGGGTGATGAGGAGCATGGCATTCTCAGGGCCGGCCAGTCGGTTGATGCCGTGGGCCACAATGCGCAGTGCGTCGATATCCAGACCGGAATCCGTCTCGTCCAAAATGGCCAGCGTGGGCTCCAACACCGCCATTTGCAGGATCTCGTTGCGTTTTTTCTCGCCGCCGGAAAAGCCCTCATTCACAGAGCGCTCCAAAAAAGCCGGATCCATTCTGACAATGTCCAACTTTTCTCGCACCAGGTCGTCAAAATCCAGAGCATCCAGTTCCGGCTGATCCCGATATTTTTGTCGAGCGTTGTAGGCGGCGCGCAGGAAATCCAAGTTGCTCACCCCCGGAACCTCGATGGGGTATTGAAACGCCAAGAAGATCCCTGCCCAAGCCCGCTCCTCCGGTTCCATTTCCAGAAGATTCTTGCCCAGATAGAGGATCTCGCCTCCTGTCACCCGGTAGTCGGGGTGGCCAGCCAAGATCTTGGAAAAAGTGCTTTTTCCAGAACCATTGGGGCCCATGATGGCGTGGATTTCTCCGGCGCGAATTTCCAGGCTCAACCCCTTGAGAATGGGGGTGCCATCGATCTCGGCGCTGAGATCTCGAACGGATAAGATAACAGGGCTGTTTTCGCAGATCATAGCTAGACTCTAGAGTTGCCACTGAAGGGCAGGGATTGGAAGGTTAAGGGATCCCTAAACCAGGTTTGGATTTTGGGCCTAAGGATCCCCTATAGCTCTATTGGGAGTGGCGATTGAGGATATCCCGGATCTCTGTCAGCAAAACCACTTCTGGTGGGGGCAATGTGGGAGGAGATTCTTCCTCCTTTCGCTGTAGGGTGTTGATCGCCTTCACCAGTAAGAAGATGGCAAAAGCGATAATCACAAAATCAAACACAGCTTGCAGAAAGCTGCCGTAGTTAATCGTAACTGGGTCTTCAGGACTTCCACCGATTTTCCAGACCAAGTTCTGGAAGCTCACTCCACCAATCATCAAGCCTAAAACTGGAGTAAACAGATCTGCTACAAAAGAAGTCACAATCTTCCCAAAAGCACCTCCAATAACAACGCCAACAGCCAAATCTAAGGCATTGCCCCGGCTAATAAAGTTTTTGAACTCCTCCAGAAATGCCCTCATGGGGAACTTCTCCTGCCTAGCCTTACGGTTCAAAACTCCTTGATTATCCCCTCTCCCCCCCTGCATCCATGCGCTGTTTGCAACGTCGCCAAGCCCTTGGGCCGCCTCTGGCTTCAGGGGATCACAGCCCTCTGCCTTGGGAGTTACCTAACCCCTTACCCTTCTCCTGAAAATGGCAGCGCCTGCTCCCACAGCGTGTCAGCGGCCTCGCCCACTTGCTCAGCTTCGCATTGGGAGCAATCCCCTAGCCGACGGATCCCTCTAACTTCAGGCTCAGCAACCGATCGGCTTCTACGGCAAACTCCATCGGCAGTTGGTTGAACACTTCTCGGCAGAAGCCGCTGATGATCATGGACACGGCATCTTCCATGCCGATCCCGCGGGACTGGAAGTAGAACAATTGCTCCTCTCCAATCTTGGAGGTGGAAGCTTCGTGCTCCACTTTGGCGGTGTTGTTTTGCACCTCAATATAGGGGAAGGTGTTGGCGCTGCACTGATCCCCAATCAACATGGAATCGCACTGGGAAAAGTTGCGGGCACCTTCCGCTTTCGGCCCGATTTTGACCAGGCCGCGGTAGCTGTTTTTGGAGTGTCCCGCCGAGATGCCCTTGGAAATGATTTTGCTGCGGGTGTTGCGGCCCACGTGAATCATCTTGGTGCCGGTATCGGCCTGCTGGTAGTTGTTGGTTAGGGCAACCGAGTAAAACTCGCCCACCGAGTTTTCCCCCACCAACACGCAGCTAGGATATTTCCAAGTGATGGCCGAGCCGGTCTCCACTTGCGTCCAAGAGATTTTGGAGTTGGCCCCCTGACACAGGCCGCGCTTGGTTACAAAGTTGTAAATGCCCCCTTTGCCGTTTTCATCGCCGGCATACCAGTTCTGCACCGTGGAGTATTTAATTTCGGCATTGTCTAGGGCGATCAGCTCCACCACCGCCGCATGCAGTTGGTTGGTGTCGAACATGGGGGCAGTACACCCTTCCAAGTAGCTGACGTAGGATCCCTCGTCGGCAATGATCAGGGTGCGCTCAAACTGGCCCGATTCGCCGTTGTTGATGCGGAAATAGGTGGAAAGCTCCATGGGACAGCGCACCCCTTTGGGCACATAGACAAAGGATCCATCACTGAACACTGCCGAGTTCAGCGCCGCGTAGTAGTTATCAGCAATGGGAACCACACTGCCCAAGTACTTGCGCACCAGCTCCGGATACTCCCGCAGTGCCTCCGACATGGAGCAGAAGATCACGCCTTCCTTGGCCAGCTTTTCCCGGAAGGTGGTGGCTACCGAAACGCTGTCGAAGATGGCATCCACCGCCACATTGGCCAGCCGCTTCTGTTCAGACAAGGGGATCCCCAATTTCTCGAAGGTCTCCAGCAGCACCGGATCCACTTCGTCCAGGCTCTTTTTCTTGGGCTGCACCTTGGGGGCCGAGTAGTAGACAATGTTTTGGTAGTCAATGGGCGGGTAGCTGACGTTGGGCCAGGTGGGCTCGCTCATCTTCAGCCACTGGCGGTAGGCCCGCAGCCGGAACTCTAGCATAAAGTCCGGCTCCCCTTTCTTGGCCCAGATCTGCCGAATCACCTCTTCGTTCAAGCCTTTGCCAATCGACTCAGAGGGGATGTCGGTTACAAAGCCGTACTTGTAGGGCTGGTTGACCAGGGCGCGGACGCTCGTAGACATGGATGGCTCTCGGGTAGTGACAGGGTAGAAACGCGACTAAGACAGATGGCCAAATAAAACAACAGAGTTGTTGTTTAACTGATCCTCAGGTTACTTTAGCAATGATCCCGTTGTCAAAATAGCAGAGAGCTGTGCTGGCAGCGGCAGCCGATTAACCCAGTCTAACCAGGAGGGCGAGGGTGGACAGCACGCGCAAGATCACCGGGCAGGTCGCTCAACCCGCTTCGAGTAAGCAGGCCATCTTGGTCTACCTGCGCAAGGCGGGGCAGGCCAACGCCCAAACGCTGGCAGAGCACCTGCGCATTTCTCCCCAGGCCATCCGCCGCCACCTCAAGGATCTGGAGGCAGAGGGGTTGATCCAACATGTCGCTCAACCCAATGGTCTAGGGCGACCCCAGCATCTCTATCAGCTCAGCCCCTTGGGAGAAGAGCAGTTCCCCGCCAGCTACGACGAGTTTGCCCTTGGCCTGCTCAACACCCTGGCCGAAACCCTGGGATCCGAACAGATGGGATCCCTTCTCCACCACCAGTGGCAGCGCAAAGCCCGGGAGTATCAGGCCCAACTGGGATCCGGATCCCTGCGGGAGCGGCTGGAGCGTTTGGTGCAGTTGCGCCAGGCAGAGGGTTACATGGCGGAGTACTACCCCTATCCTGCCGACCTGACTGTGCCGATGGCAGCAGAGGGATCCGAGCCTTACGTCGAGCAGTATGTGTTGGTCGAGCACAATTGCGCCATTGCCCAGATTGCCCACACCTTTCCCAGCGTCTGCGGCCACGAGCTGGAGATGTTTGCTGCCGCCTTGCCCGATTGCCGAGTAGAGCGCATCACCTGGCAGGTGCAGGGAGAACACCCCTGCGGCTACTGGATTGCCAAGCCAGCGGCTCGGTCGACTTAAGACTTCCCCAGGAAACCGGATCCCTGAGATGGCAAACAGGGTTTTTTCGGGTATAGTTATCTCGTACAGGTTTTAAGTTTGTTCTCCGCATGGTCTGGCGCGCTTCCTTTTTTGGCTACTTTAGCTTTCCCTGGCAACGACCAGGGCAGAAGGGTGGCGCGTAAACAAAGACCTACAGTTTACCCGAGTCAGTCCTGAAGCCCTGAGCCCAGCGCCAGGGCTTTTTTGATGGCTCGACGACCCCATCTACCCACTTGCACGCTGAGGACAGTTCCATGCCCCCTCAAACCGACAATTGCAATATCCAAGAGGTGACTCCCTTGATTGCCCCTGCTGCTGTCAAGGCCAAGCTGCCCCTTACGGAAACGGCAGCCCAGGTGGTGCTCTCCACTCGGCAAGCCATCCGCGACATCATCCACGGACGGGATCTCCATCGCTTGGTGGTGATCGTCGGCCCCTGTTCCATCCACGATCCTGCAGCGGCTCTGGAGTATGCCCATCGCCTCAAGCGGGTGGCCGACCAAACTCGGGAGCACCTAGTGGTTGTCATGCGTACGTATTTTGAGAAACCCCGCACCACGGTGGGCTGGAAGGGCCTGATCAACGATCCCCACCTGGATGGCTCCTGCGACATTGCCACCGGCCTGCAACTGGCCCGTTCCATTCTCTTGCAGATCAACGAGCTGGGCCTGGCCTGTGCTACCGAGATGCTGGATCCGGTGACCCCTCAGTACACGGCAGATCTGGTGAGCTGGGCGGCCATTGGCGCCAGAACCATCGAAAGCCAAACTCACCGGGAAATGGCCAGCGGCCTCTCCATGCCTGTGGGCTTCAAAAACGGCACCGACGGGCGGCTGGAAATTGCGCTCAATGCCATTCTCTCCGCCAGCCATCCCCACAGTTTCCTGGGCATTGGCCAAGATGGCATGACGGCTTTGGTAAAAACCACCGGCAACCCGGATCGGCACATCGTGTTGCGGGGGGGAGGGGGCAAGACCAACTACGGCCCGGAAGATGTGGCGCGGGCGGCACTGCTGATGAAGGATCAAGGGATCCCTCGCTCGGTGATGGTGGACTGCTCCCATGACAACTCCCACAAAAATTACCGCAACCAGGGATCCGTCTGTCGAGCGGTGCTACAGCAGTACCAGGCGGGGCAGCGGGCTCTGATGGGGCTGATGCTGGAGAGCAACCTCTACCCGGGCAAGCAAACCTGGCAGGAAGGGGCGCCGCTCCAGTACGGGGTTTCCATCACCGATGGCTGCATCGGCTGGGAAGAGACGGAAGATCTGTTGTGGGAGATGGCAGCGACCGTAGAGGGGAGAGCGTTGGCCCTCAGCCATTGAGGGATGGGGATCCCGGAGTTTGTTAAAGAATCAAAAAGGAAATGGGAACAGGGGGCAACCGGCTCCTAAGGTCGAGCCAAGGTTTCGTTGTTTCGCCAGGCCCTGCGGGATAGGGTCTCCAGGTCGAGCTGGGAGGTTGTGATGGAGCTACAGATCCCCACCAGTGTCAGCAGCAACAGTCAGCAGCCCTATCCAGATCCCGATCGGATCCCTCGGCAACCCCCCGAGCAGTTGCGGGATCGGCTGATCGTCTCCGGCCTGCGCTACTACGGTTATACCGGCCTTGATGAGGCGGAACGGGCTTTGGGGCAATGGTTTGAGGTGGATTTCGAGTTGTGGGCGGATCTGCGCCCGGCTGCTCTCAGCGGCCAACTGTGTGATAGCCTCGACTACCGTTCTGCAGTGGCCGGGATTGCGGAACTGGTGAAAAGCAATCAGTTTGTGCTGATCGAGAGCTTGGCGGAGGCGATTGCCGAAATGGTGCTGCGGGAGACAGGGGCCAGCAAAGCTAAGATCCGATTGACCAAGTGTCATCCCCCGATCCCGGAGCTGACGGGGCGGGTTACTGTGGAGATTGTTCGTCCCTAGAACTTCTCTTAACCCTTTCCTACCGACCCTGTGCTTGCTCTAGAACTTGCTTCTCGTACCTCTGAGGACTGGATCGAACAGGCTACCCGGCACATCGATCTGGTCTTGCTAGACCACGCCAATTGTGAGAAAAAAGCAGCGGGCAACGCCCTCAGCTTGCTGTTTCGCTACCCGGCTAACGGGCGTTTGGTGGAAACCCTCTCGCCGCTGGCGCGGGAGGAGCTGCAGCATTTTGAGCGGGTGCATCGCCACCTGCAACGGTTGGGGATCCCCATCAAGCCCTTGTCGGCTGCGCCCTATGCGGGTCGCCTGAACCAACACCTGCGCCGCTCTGAGCCAGAGCATCTGCTCGACACCTTGCTGGTGGCAGCCATTATCGAGGCCCGCAGCCACGAACGCTTGGGCCTGTTGGGGATCCACGCGCCCGACCCAGAGCTGCGGCAGTTTTATCTCTGGCTGGCGGCTGCGGAGGAGCGCCATTGGCAGCTTTACTTGGATTTGGCGTTGGAGCAGTTTCCCGCCGATCAGGTGCAGGAGCGGCTCGATACTCTACTCCAGGTGGAGGCCGAGATCTTGTCTTCCCTTCACCCCGAACCCCGTGTTCACAGCTAGCCCCACTCCGTTTCCCCCCGCGGTGCAGCCCCCATGTTTCAAGCGACGCGGCAGTGGTTGGCCTTCTGGTATACAACGGTTACGGCAGTGTTGCTGCTGTTGTTTGCCGGCAGCTTCTATTGGTACGTGCAGTCAACCCTGATCGAGCGGGTGGACGATACCCTTGGCCATGTGGTGGAGATTGTCGAGCGGTCTTTGGTGGTGGATGAGAGCCTCTT
Organism: Synechococcus sp. R55.8; assembly: GCF_047461895.1. Lineage (NCBI taxonomy): Bacteria > Bacillati > Cyanobacteriota > Cyanophyceae > Synechococcales > Synechococcaceae > Synechococcus > Synechococcus sp. R55.8. Next base: position 8,155 of record NZ_JANSIB010000057.1, read on the forward strand.
GGATCCGCAGCAGGCCCGCCGCAGCTTAGAGGCCAGCTTTCGGGATGATCCCAGCACCCTAGAGGACGATCACATCGACTTGGAGTGGTTCGGCCCTCAGGGAACGCTCATCTGGTCCACGGTACCCGGCGGGATCCCTGCCCCCCTGTTGACCGAGGGATCCCTGCACACTGCCCGCATCGCTCCTGGGTATTGGCTGCGTCAGTTCACCGAGCCGATCGTGGCCCATGGGAAGCTGCTGGGCTATCTGCGGGTCAGCCATCCTTGGTTTGAGGTGAGCAAGCCAACGCGACAGTTGATCCGGGATCTTTCCCTGTGGGTGGTAGCCGGCTTGACGGGTGTGGGGGCCATTGGCTGGATGCTCTCCGGTTTGGCCATGCAACCCATCCGGCAGTCTTATCAGCAGCTCAAGCAATTTACCGCCGACGCCTCTCACGAGCTGCGCAGCCCCTTGGCCAGCATTCAAACCGCGGTACAGGTGGCTTTGGCGGATTCCCAATTGGATGCCGACACCCGGCAGCGCTGGCAGATGGTGGAGCGGTTGTGTTTACGGCTGGGTCGTCTGGTGGATGACCTGCTGTTTCTGGCCCGCCACGACAGCGGTATGGTGCCTTTCCAACCCCGTTGCTGTGCGCTGGATGCTCTGCTGCTGCAGGTGGTGGAAGAGCTGCAGGGCCTGGCCAACCAAAAACAGATCCGCTTGCAGCTGGATATTGCTGCCCCTGAGAGCGGGACGGAACCTTCTCCCGCCCAAGTGGATCCCTTCGGTTTTTGGGGAGATGAAGATCAATTGGCCCGCCTGTTTACCAACTTGATCGAAAATGCCCTTCTCCACACTCCCCCCCAAGGAGAGGTGCAGGTGAGGCTGGAGCAGCGGCTGCGCTCTGGATCCCCAGAGCTGGTGGTACGGGTACAAGATACCGGGCCAGGGATCCCGCCTCAGGCTCTGCCCCATGTGTTCGATCGCTTTTATCGAGCAGATCCGGCTCGCAGCGGGGATCCCGGTCGCCTCTCGGGGTCAGGTTTGGGGCTGGCGATCGTCAAAAGCATTGCCCAACAGCATCAAGGTCAGGTGCAGGTGGAGAGTAAGCTGGGCCAGGGATCCAGCTTTGAAGTTATTTTGCCCCAGCGGCAGTTGGAAATCTGTACCCCAGAGAGAGTCTAAAAGTGCTCTGGAAAACAGACAGCCCTCGGTCAATATGCTAGCTTTAAGCCAAGATTGACTGAGTCTTTATTCAGAACTGTATTAAGAACCGTATTGGCCCAGTTGAACTGGATTTTTGGGTACTAGAGATCTTTCCTTTCCAGATTTAAGAACTTCTCTTTTTCCCGGATAAAACAGCAGAGATGGGATCAGCTCCCAGGCTCTTGCCCTTCTCAGCCGGCTGCTGAGCTGTTGATTGGGTGATGAGTGAGTGCAGTCCGCCCGCGCAGCCCCACAATTTCCCATTGAATCCTGTGCCAGGAAAACGTTATGTATCGCTTCCAGGTTCGTGCCATCACCCAGCCGGGCGAGAGAATTGCCTTGGTGGGATCCAGCGCAAAATTGGGCTCCTGGGATCCCTGCCATTGCATTTGGCTGCAGACGGATCCGACTCGTTATCCGCTGTGGTGGGTAGAGTTGCCGTTGAGCCCGGCAGATGGCGCGCCCGGCCCGCTGTTACCCTACAGTGGATGTTTAAAAGAAACTCCTCGAGTAGAGTACCGGTATCTGCGCGTGCAAGCCGGTGGGCAAGTGATTTGGGAATCCACCGCTGTCAATCGCTGGGTGCCCCTTGAGCCGGAACCTTTACCGGCAGTTTTGATTGTCGAGGATGGGGAGTTTGGCCAGATCCCTGCCTATCCTTACGGCTATTTTGCCGATCCCATTCCTGAGGTCGAACCGGAAAATCCGCAAGGGCTAAAAGTCGTCATTTTGGGCAGCTCCGTTGCCCTGGGGTGCAGCGCTTGGCTGTTGCGAGGTTGGGCTTGGCTGTTGCAGAAAGCTCTACAAGAGCGCTATGGCCATCAAGTGCGAAATCTCTCCCAATTGGGGGCCAATGTCAGCCGAACTCTGTTGCGGTTTGAGCAGGCGGTGATCCCTGAACGTCCTGATGTCGTTATTGTTGCCCTGTCCTTGGGAAATGAAGGCTTGGTATCGGCCTTGCCCCAGCATCGCCGCGCCCTGCAGAGGCGGTTTGAAAACGGCCTGCAGCGGCTAATTCAGCGAATTCAAGACATTGGAGCCTTGCCAGTTCTGGGAGGGGTTTATCCCCATGCAAACTACGGCCCAGAACAGCATCTTCTTTTGCAGGAGACTCAGCAGAGAATGCTCGACTGGGGATGCCCTGTGTTCAACTGGCTGCCTCATTTGGAAGATGGACAGGGCCGCTGGAAACCAGACCTTGCTTTTGACCCAGCTCACCCCAATTCCAAGGGTCATCAGGTCATGTTTGAGGCCATCGATCTCTCTCTTTTGGATCCCGGCCAAGTTAGCTCGGCTCGTGGCAAGCTCCCTCAACCCATTGGGGAGCAGGTCATTTTTGAAGAGGAGCATGGTTTTTGGGTAACCGTAGAGACGGGCAAAAATCAATTTCGCATCGTGAATGTAACTCCCTATCCCTATACCATCACGCCCACTTGGCAGCCTTTGCAAGCCGCTTTCCAAAAAGCAGGTCTACAGCCGGGTCTGTATATTGGCAAAAGCGATGAAAGGCTAGGGGATGCGACCCTATATTCACTTTCCATACGAGAAGATGGTTCGGTGCAAACCACCCTCTCCGTTCCTGCAGATGCCGATCTGGTCTTCTCCCCAATAGCTCAGTTCTTTTCCTCGGAATCAGTAGAAACGATCTTCGAGGATGGATCGTTGATCCTTCTCAAGCTCAGTGGATCCTCAGAAGGCTCTTCTAATCCCATGCCTCGCCTGTGCGTGATCAACCAGAGCAGTCACGAGTACAACATCCACCCCATGTGGAAGGAAGTGCGGGCCGCTCTCAAAGCCATGCCAGCGGGTGTTTATGAAGATCCGAGCCACCGCGAAGCTCTCTTCCGAACCCTGATGATCTGGGAAGGTGGCCTCGAAAGTCGGGTAAAGGCTGCTCCTGGATCGGTCATGCTGCTGGAATACACCTGCAAATTATCGGATATTCATCGTGTTGCCATTGTGCCGTTAGGGGATCGCTGCGCGGTGCGAATGCTGCTCTACAAGTTGGAATATGACGGGCCTGCCTTTCCTTTTGATTTGACACGCACCAGCAATTTGGCCGATGTGGCCGATATGATCCACAACGAGTTTCAGGGCATGTGGGATCCGCAATATTTACACTACAGCCCTGAAGATCGGCGAATTTACCACAGCAAGTGGACGGGCCTCTCCTTTGGCCATGAGGTGGAAGAGGGGGAGGATCCACTTCAGAATATGGACCCCATCCATGAGCGAATGCGAACTCGCTACACTGCTCGCGCCAAGCGTTTTATGCATGTTTTGGAAAAAGCCGATAAAGTCTTGTTTGTGCGCACAGGGGGTTGCCGGCGAGAGGCCGTTGTTGACTTAATGGATAAGCTGGCGGCTAAGCGCAGGGGCAAGCCTTTTCTGCTGCTGATTGTTTCTCCTCAGTCTTCTGATGAGTTTGCCGGGATCCCCAATGTTATCCATTATGAGATGGAGTTAAATCCCGACCGCATGTGCGCAGATCCTGAGCATTGGAAGTACTGCACAGGGGTAATGAGAGATATTCTCCATTCTTTGGGGGTCTCTACCCGAAATCTTTTCTGGTGCCCTCCACAACTGTAGCCGTTCCAAGGTTTCACTGCAATTCGAAAGAATGATCGCTGCTGCCCAAACGCTCCGCGCCGCTTCCGCGACCACCCCCAACTCTTCTCCCAAAGGGACTCTGTGGTGTTCAACTCCAGAAAGCTGATGATCGGACTCGAACCGACGACCTGCTCATTACGAGTGAGCTGCTCTACCAACTGAGCTACATCAGCAGGGCTTTGAAGTGAGGACTGGATAGGAGAATCCGCAGACCCACCGGTGGGCCTATCGATTCTAACTCATCCTTGCCTTGCTCGGGATCCCCAGCGCCATAGCCCCAAAGATAGCCCCAACGTCAGCCACGCCAGCCAATCCCCCGCGCGATTGTAGAAAGTTGTCTCAGAACGCCGCTTCACTTCTCCCGTAATCACCCCCCGCTGAAAGATGGGGCCAACCTGCTGGAGCCGACCTGAGGGATCCACCACCAGATTGCCGCCTGTGTTATTGACAAACACCACGCCCCGCCGATTTTCCACAGCCCGGAAAACCGAGAGCTGGCCATGCAGCATCGGCCAGTGGCTATTGCCAAACCAGCTATCATCCGAAATCACGATCAAAGACTCGGCGCCGCGACGGGTTAAAGTTCGGCTGGGCGCAGGCAAGACGCTCTCCAAGCAGATCATCACCCCCAAAGGCCCGAAAAGCTCCCCTCCGTCCAGAGGCCGATAGCCATCGGGTGAAGGCACGTAGCGCCCCGACTCGAAATAGGGAAAGATCCACTGCTTGCCAAACCCATCCAGCAAGTTGCCCCGGGCGTCAAACAACAGGGCCGTGTTAAAAAATCGCTGCTCTGGCTCCGGCAAATGGGCTGTGCGGGGATCCGGCTCTGTTGCCCCCGTAATCAAAGCGCCTTCCGGTGGCAGAATCGCTTGCATCGGCTCGATCACGTAGGGTTCCAGGCCGGTATTCAGCAGCCGTGCCCGCAGCGCCCCCTCCGGCCAAATCACCAACTGTGCCCCAGCAGCCACCCCCTGGGCAGAAAGCTGATGCAGCTCCCGGTAGCGCTCCATGCGGTAGTCCCAACTGCGATCGGCTTCCAGCCAAGCCACCTGCTGCACTGCCCCCACCCGAAAGCCGGGATCCCTGTTTTCGACGGCCAAGGCATCGAAGTAAGCCAGGCGCACGCTTCCATAAGCCAAGACCAGCCCCGTCAACCCCAGGCCGCAGGCAAGCGTACTCCAGAAATCTCTGTTCTTGAGCATCTCACCCAAAGCGTTTCTCAGGGATCCCCTAGCCGTCTGCCACCGGCTAGAAATCTGCCTGGCCATCTGCCAAAGAACCCCATTGACGAACACGGCATAGAAGGTAACCCCCCAGATCCCCGTAACATCGGCTACTTGGATCCCGAGGGGCCAGTCGAACAACAGGGATCCCCAGTGGAAAGGGATGGGCCACCAGAGCAAGCCCAACAGCCCATCCAAGCCCGTCCAGACCGTGGCCAAACCCAGCGGACGTGCCCAAACCGGCAGGGGACGACTCAGTTGCAAACTCAGGAGCGTAGCAGTGGTGAAAAAGAGGGGGATCAGGGGAGCCACCACCACGCCCCCCAGGATCTCCCAGGCGCTCAACACCTTAACCGAGAAGGGATCCACCCAGAAGGCATACAGGCAAACCCAAAACCAGAGGCCATAGGCCAAACGCCACCGCGCCCACCCTTGCCGTTGCTCGCACAGGCCAAACAGCAGGGCTAAGCCCAGCAGCGCTCCCGGAAACCAGTGCCACCAGCGGTTGGGGGATCCCAGACAGAGCAGCAGGATGGCCAAACCCATCAGCCAGCGGGATCCCTCGCCTGGGTTTCTCTTTTGGGGCAGATCCTGCCGTTGAGTTGAAGATTTCAGTTCCAGCTTCATCACCTCAATAAAGTTCAGCCTATTCGGGAAACCCCACGTAATGCCCCAGGATCAACACGCCCTTGCCGGCAGGTCTTTTCCAGAGTAGCGCTCTCGCAGCAGCCGGGAATATCTCCTGGAGCACAGAACTCCTACTGCTTGAATCTAAAGCTGTGTTAACATTTTGCATAACTTCAGGGGGCTGGCGCCTTCCGGCTTGGGTTGGGGATCCCGTCAGCGGTGCGCGGCACTATGGGCAAGGTTTTGGTTTTGAATGCCTCCTACGAGCCGCTCAACATCACCAGTTGGCGCAGAGCGGTCGTTCTATTGCTTAAGGGCAAGGCCGAGCAAATCGAGCACAATGGCCGAGTGGTGTACGGCAACATTCCCTTGCCCACTGTCATTCGTCTGCGCCACTATGTCCACGTTCCCCACAAGGAGATCCCGCTTACGCGCCGCAACGTCCTCTACCGGGATGGGCATCGTTGTCAGTACTGCGGCTGCTTCGGCGAAGATCTCACCCTGGATCACGTGATCCCTCGGTCTCGTGGCGGCGGGGATACTTGGGAAAATGTGGTCAGTGCCTGTGTGCGTTGCAACGTGAAAAAAGGGAACCGCACCCCCCGCGAAGCCGGTATGCCCCTGCTGCGCCAACCCCGCCGTCCCCACAGCACTCTTTATTTTGAAATCTCCAAAGCCGTCGGCAGTGGTTCCCATCGAGAATGGTCTAAGTACACCATCGGCCTAGAAGGGGATCCCCAGGAGGAATTGTTGGACATCCCAAGCTAGACGGGCCGCCTAGGGATGGACTTCCGATACAGGGGCAGCTTTGGAAATGGGGGGAGAAGTGGTGGCTGGGATCCCGGTCTCGATCCACCGGTGAATCAGGGCATTGACCTCTTCGGGGCGCTCATCGTGGGGGCAGTGGCCAGCCTCCAGGAAGTATTCCACTGCTTGAGGGTAGTGGGCCCGGTACAGCTTAGAGCGTTCCCGAGCCCGCATCCAGGGATCCCGTTCTCCCCAGATCAACAACAGCGGGCGCACCAAGCTGCACAGCAGCTCATCTACATACCGTCCCTTCTGCCCACCTCGCATCAAGGCCACAAACACATCGGCAGCCCCCGGATCCTGGGTGGGGCGATGGATGGCCTCGACCAGCTGATCGGTCACGGCTGCCGGGTCGTAGTAAACCTGCTTCAGCTTGGCTCGGATCACGTGCGGCTGCCGCAAATACTGAAACAGCAGGTAAGACACCAGGCGCTGGCGCAGGCCCCAGCCCACCAATCCGCCTATCCATTGCCGCCATCCGGTCGGGGATCCCTTGAGGGTGGAAAACCCACCTGCCCCATTCAAAAGCACCACGCCCCGCACCCACTCCGGCCACTCCGCCGCAAAACTGAGCACCACATAGCCGCCCAGGGAGTTGCCGATCCCCACCACAGGCCGACGGATTACCTGTTGGCAAAAGTCCCGCAGCTGATCCCGCCAGATTTCGGCGCGGTAGTCCCAGTTGGGCTTGGCGGAGCGACCGAAACCCAGCAAATCGATGGCGTACACCTGGTAGTGTTGAGCCAATTCGGGAATGTTCTTGCGCCAGTGGTCGGTGGAGGCTCCAAAGCCGTGCACCAGAAGCAGAGGCTGCCCCTGCTCACCCTGTTTGACGTAATGAACTGACTGCCCCCGCCAGATCCACTGCGCCGAAATGGGAGTGGCCGATGCCGATGTCGAAGCCATAGGAGTTGCTTGTAAGCCTTTCTTAATTCTAGGTTCTTTGCAGCTACTCCGGGGGGAAGCCCACCCTCTACGGGCAACGTAAGAGCAGTGGGCCTGTTAGACATAACCTCTGCTTTTTAGGCTTTGTATCACCAGGTCAATACATTCGGAGATGCTTTGCTCGGCAGTTTTGCACACCACCTCCGGGTGTTCCGGCGGCTCGTAGGGATCGTCGATGCCGGTAAAGTTCTGGATTAAGCCTGCCCGCGCCTTTCGATAGAGGCCCTTCACATCCCGGCGTTCGCACACCTCCAGGGGGGCATCCACAAAGACTTCGATAAAGCTGCCAATATACTGCCGTACCTCCTGCCGTGCTGCCCGATAGGGGGAAATGGCCGACACCAGCACAATCACCCCGTGCCGAGTCAGCATCTCCGCCACAAAGCCGATGCGGCGAATGTTCTCCTCCCGATCCGCTTTGCTGAAGCCCAGACCCTTGGTGAGATGTTGCCGCACCAGGTCCCCATCGAGCACTTCCACCGGCAGCCCCCAAGCGCGCAACTGCTGGGCCACGCCGCAGCTCAGGGTGGTTTTGCCCGCCCCGCTCAATCCCGTAAACCAGACCGTTACCCCCCGCCGCGACATCTGTCTGTTTGCTTCTGTCTGTTTGCTGTGGATCCCTGAATCTTTGGCCCCGCCAGAATATCATCTCCAAAAGCAGGGTGGTACACTCGAAACACGGCTTGCGCCAGCCCCAAAGCGCTCCGCGCCGCCAACACGACAGCAATCTTTTACCGGCCATGTCTCCTCTAACTTCGCCTCTTGCCAGTGCCCCCTCGGGATCCCCGACAACTGCCGAGCTGTTTGCCGAGCATGTGATGGCCACCTATGGGCGCTATCCCCTGACCTTGGTGCGCGGGCAGGGGTGTCGGGTTTGGGATGAGCAGGGGCGCGAGTACCTGGACTTTGTGGCCGGCATTGCCACCTGTACTCTGGGGCATGCCCACCCGCTGTGGATTCAGGCGCTCACCGAGCAGGCACAACAGTTGCACCATGTTTCCAACCTTTACTACAACCAGCCGCAGGCACAACTGGCTCAATGGCTGACCCAGCACTCCTGTGCCGACAAGGTGTTTTTCTGCAACTCAGGGGCGGAAGCCAATGAGGGAGCCATCAAGCTGGCTCGCAAGTATGCCCACACGGTGCGCGGGATCCAAGATCCGATGATCCTCACCGCCCATGCCAGCTTCCATGGCCGCACCCTGGCCACCATTACCGCCACCGGCCAGCCCAAATACCAAAAAGACTTTGCCCCTCTGGTGCCCGGCTTTGATTACGTTCCCTACAACGACATCGAGGGCACAGCAGCGGTGTTGGAGCGCTGGGGCGAGCGGGTGTGTGCCGTGCTGTTGGAGCCGTTGCAGGGGGAAGGGGGGGTTGTGCCGGGGGATCCCGCCTATTTTCAATGGTTGCGCCGGATCTGCAGCGAGCGGGGCATTCTGCTGA
>NZ_JANSIB010000058.1:0-1281 GCF_047461895.1 Synechococcus sp. R55.8
TAAACCCCAAATATAGTCATTTCAGTTCAAACCAGGACACTGCACCCACGCCTAAAATGTTGGTCGCATCGGCGTTGCAGAGCAATAATGCAGGGGGCCAAAAGGCTTTTCAAGGACTCCGTCCCGCTGGCGCGATCAATGGCCCAGGTGTCTCACCCTAATCTGAAACGACTATAAATCAGGGATGCATAAGTCTATTCAGAAAGCTCCAGAAACGCTCCCATGCGGCGAAACTTTTGGTAGCGCTCCTCGCGCAATTCTCGCCCGCTCAGGCTAGAAAGTTCCTTGAGATGCCTGAGAAGAGCCTCTTTGAGGGTTTGAGCAGCTTCCAAGGGCGCGCGGTGGGCGCCGCCAACCGGCTCTGGCAGGATCTCGTCGATCACCTCCAGTTGCAGCAGGTCTTGGGCGGTAATGCGCAGGGCTGCCGCCGCTTGGGGAGCCTTCTTGGCATCCTTCCAGAGAATAGCCGCGCAGCCTTCCGGCGAGATCACGGAGTAGACGGCGTGCTCGAACATCAGGATGCGGTTGCCCACCCCAATGGCCAAGGCTCCGCCCGATCCCCCTTCGCCGATGACAGTGCAGATGATGGGGATCTCCAACCGAAACAGGGTCTGCAGGTTGGTGGCAATGGCCTCTCCTTGGCCCTCAGCTTCCGCCTTAACGCCTGGGTAAGCCCCCGGCGTATCGATGAAGGTGAGCAGGGGCAGGCCGAAGCGGTGGGCATGTTCCATTAGCCGCAGGGCTTTGCGGTAGCCGGCGGGATTGGGCATCCCAAAGTTGCGGTGGATGTTGTCTTTGGTGTCGCGACCCTTTTGGTGGCCTAGGATCATCACCGGCTGATCCCCCAGCTTGGCCAACCCGCCCACAATGGCTGGATCGTCCTGGCCGTGGCGATCCCCGTGCAGCTCAAACCAGTCGTCACAGATGGTCTGTACGTAATCCAGGGTGGTGGGGCGGCGGGGGTGACGGGCCACCTGGAGCCGTTCTACTGGCGTGAGCTGGCTGAAGATCTCGCGGCGCAGCTCTTCGGCTTTGGCTTCCAATTGGCGAATCTGCTCAGAAGCATCGATGTCGTTTTCTTCTGCCAAGGCCCGAATTTCTTGAATTCGTTGCTCCAGGGCGGCAACAGGCTGCTCAAACTCCAGCAGCAGGCGGTCGGTGGACTTGGTCATGACCGGTTGGCTAAACTTCGGGAGCGTGCTGTGCCTGGCAAAGGCTGCACAGATTTGGGGATGGGACTTTGATCTTCTCACATGTGGATCCCGTAGGCTAGAGGGAGCA
>NZ_JANSIB010000058.1:1381-16992 GCF_047461895.1 Synechococcus sp. R55.8
TCTGAGGCCTATAGCGATGGTTGGGGCCTGAACAAGCAGCGGGCGCTGGCCTACAGCCGCGAGATCTTCGGGCAATTTTTTCGCTTGCGCCTCCAACCCCAAGCGCTGCAGGTGCAGCTCGACCTAGGGGATCCCAGTCGCCAAGGACGGGCCACCCTCTGGTTTGTTATCGAGGGCTCCGGCGGCCCCTTGGCCAACCTGACGCGAGATCAGGTGAATGCGCTGGAGCAACCCTTCCAATTGAATTGGCAGCGACGGGGTGGGGATCCCTTTCGCTGGGAGCTAACCCGCGTGGAGAATCCAGAGCTGCAACTGCCCCTTCTCCCTTCTCAAGAACAGGCAGGCCAGAGATGAGGGTCGAACACCAACAGGGGGAGCTGACCTTCAACTGGCGGGATCCACTGCACAATACCCCTTTGGCGGGCCTGAGCTGCATAGCGGCTGGGGAGAGGCTGCAACTGGGAAGAGGGCAGACGGCGCAGGAGGGGCTGAGTGGGAATGGGCAGAGCCCCTGTTTCTGGGTTGTCGATCTGGTCGGACAATCCGTCCTCAGAACTGCCTGGCTGCAACAGAATAACCCCTTCCGGTTGAAAAGGGATCCCTCGGCCCAGCAACAAACGACCGGTATCCAAAAGCTGGGGGCCGCCCTCCTGAGCAAGCTGAAACTCTGCCCAGCTAAAAACTCGCCGCGCCCGATCAACAGGGAGGCCGAAGCAGTAGGAGCCCAGTTGGAAAGTAATCAAGGTCTGCCGGTTTCTCAGTTGTTCTTGCCGAGCCAGACGACGCAGGCGCAGAGGGGAAAGCAGGGGCATGGACTACCTCGCCATCAAAACGCCGGTGGAAGGTGCCGAAGAGGCTGGTTGCAGCAGTTGCCGCAGCTTTTGGATCAGCTCCTGTTCCTGGAAGGGCTTGGAGAGGTAGGCGCTGGCTCCCAGCCGCTGGGCCAGTTGGCGGTGTTTCTCGCCACTGCGGGAGGTGAGCATGACCACGGGAAGCTGGTCATACAGGGGGTGGGCACGAATCTGGGCCAGCAAGCCAAAGCCATCCAGCCGCGGCATTTCAATGTCGGTAATCACCGCTCGGATGGGAATTCCTCTCTGCAAGTGCTCGAGGGCCTCTTGTCCGTCGCGAGCCTGTTCAACCCGGAACCCTGCTCTTTCTAGGGTCATGGCCAAGAAGCGGCGCACGTTGACCGAATCTTCCACCACCAGCAGGGTGGGCTGGGCGGCAAACCTGGGCTGGGGAAGGGGATCCCTTGCCGACTGACAGGGCTGATCCCGCTGGGCGAGCAGCCAGCTCAAGAGGGCAGGCGGATCCACGAAAAGAGCGATTCGCCCATCGGCCAAAACCGTACAGCCGGAGAATCCCGACGGCAGAGGCAGACCTCCCTCCACCGGGCGCAGAGTTACCTCTTGCTCCCGCCAAAAGCGATCCACCAACAGGCCATAGGGCCGGTTGTCTTCTACCACCAGCAGCACCACAGGTCGGTCGAGAAGGGGGGTCTCGTCAATTTCCCGGCGAGGCTGCCAGCGCGCGAAGCGAAACCAGTGGCCCACAGGAATTAAAGGGATCTGCTCCCCTTCCCAGAGAAAGGAATCGGCAGGCAACTGCGGGGGGATAAGCAATTCTTCCACTGCGTTGGCCGGAAAAGCCAACATCAACCCCTGGCATTCTGTCAGCAGCACGCGGGTGACGCTCAAAGAAACGGGCAGAGTGAGGGTAAACAGCGTGCCCCGTCCCGGCCAAGATTCCACCTGCACCTGGCCGCCAATTCGTTGCAGGTTGGTGCGTACCACGTCTAGACCCACTCCCCGTCCAGATAGCTCGCTGACTCGCTCGGCGGTGCTGAAGCCCGGCTGGAAGATCAACTCCAGCAGCTCCTGGGAGCTGGCCTCAGCCAGGTCGGCAGCGGAAAACCCTATCTGCAAGGCGCGGGCCCGGATTTTATCCAGACAGATCCCTGCCCCATCGTCTCGCACCGTGATCAGAGTGCGGTTGCCCCGTTGGCTGGCGGCAATTTCGATGAGGCCCTTGGCCGGCTTGCCCTGGGCCAGGCGGGTGTCTGGAGCCTCGATGCCGTGGTCAAAGGCGTTGCGCACCAAGTGCAACAAGGGATCCGCCAAGGCCTCCAAAATCGAGCGCTCGATTAGGGTGGATCCCCCCAAGACCCGCAGCTCCACGGGCTTGCCATGGGCTAAGCTCAGCTCCCGCAGCGCTCTGGGGAAGCGATCCGTCAAATCCGATAGAGGCTGCATGCGCACCTGGTCGAGACGGGTTTGCATTTGCCTGGAGAGGCGGCTGAGCTGGCGGGCGCTGCCTTCGGTCTCCTGCAGGGTGGTGTCGATATCGTGGGTTACCTCATCAATTTGCACAACGGTTTCCATCACCTCTTGGGTCAGCAGGTGCATCTCTCCATAGCGATCCATCTCCAAGAGGTCAAAGGTATCGGCCAAGGTCAGGCCGGGATCCCCTTCTTTTTTCAAGAGCACAGAAGCAGGCACGGTGGCAGCGACGCGGTCGTAGCTGCTGCGCAGGCGGCTGTTGGTTTCTTCTAGAGTGCGAACCCGCCGTTTGAACAAGCTGACCAGCTCCCGCAGCCGTTGCAGGCGACTGTTTAAGCGGTTGCGCTCCCCTATGAGCTCTCCCAACAGCTCCCCCAACTGTTCCAGAGGGCGAGCCGGCACCCGTAGCATCTCGGCAGCGCTTTTGGCCCCGGCTGGAATCGAATCCGGCAGCTCGGTGGCTCCTGCCATTGCAGGGGGAGGGGCTTCTGGCGGGGGGGAAACTGGAGGCTCTGCCGGATCCCAGGAGCTGGGGAGAAGAGCGACCTGACCGACCAGCACCAGGGCCTGCGAGCGTCGCCAAGCTTGTAAAGCCGCCTGAGCAACGGGCAACACCTGCTCCTTGGCATTTGGCGGCAGCGTCTCCAGAGCTTGGACTACTGAGCCGCACAGGGTGGCAAAGGCAGGCAGATCCAACATTTCCCCCAGCGCCCCCAGCTCTTGGGCAGCAATGAGAAACTCCTCCCGCAAACAGGGCTGCTCGGGGTGGGCCAGCACACCTTCCAACCGCTGCAGACAGGCCTCCACCTCGGTTGCAAACAGCAGCACCCGCATATCGCCCCCGGCCTCTGCTGCCAGGACTTGGACGTTGTCCTCAGGCTGCAACTCTCCCAACTGCTCTCGCAATTGATCGAAAAGAGGCTGCACCCGCTCTGCCAGCCAAGATTCGTCCAAAAGCCGCTGCTGGCGGTGCTGCTGGGCTATTTGGCGCATGCAATCCAACGCCGCCAAGAGGTTGCGCTCCACTGCGGGGTCGGCTTTTTGGGGATCCACCTGCAAGATCTTGAAACCATCTTCCAGGCGATGGGCCAAGTCGCTAAGCACCGGAAAGCCCATCATGGCCGCCCCGCCCTTGATGGAATGAGCAGCCCGCAGCAAGCGATCCAAACGGGGGCGATCCAAACTCTGGGATCCCAGGCCCAACACCCCTGCCTCCAGGGTGTCGAGGTAAGCCTGGGCTTCGTCCAAAAACTGCAGCCTAACCTGCCACTCGCGTGGGTCGAGGGAAGTGGGATTCGGCCCCATGCTAAACCGCCTCCCCCACCTTGAAGGTGGACACAGAAGTCTGCAACTGACGGGCAACCGCCACCGTAGCCTGGAGAGAGTTGGCCACCTGCTGCGAGGCTGCCGCCGTCTGGGCGGCAATGTTGGCGATTTGCTGCATCAACTGGCGCACCGTTTGAGATGCATCTGCCTGGGCATCGGTGGAGCGGGCAATGGCCTGAAAGAGCTGGTTCACCTGCCGCGAGACTTCCACAATTTGTCCCAGGCTCTGCTTGGCTGCTTCCACCAAGCGGGTTCCCTCCACCACCTGGCCGGTGCTGGTTTCCATCGCCTGTACCACCTCGCCGGTTTCCCGTTGGATCCCTTCCACAATGCGCTCGATCTCGCGGGTGGCTTCTGCCGACTGGGCCGCCAGTGCCCCGACTTCCTCGGCGACCACCGCAAAACCTCGCCCTTCTTCGCCAGCACGGGCTGCCTCGATACTGGCGTTCACCGCCAAGAGGTTGGTTTTCAGCGCAATCTGGTTGATCAAGGACACCACCTTGGAAATCTGCTGGGAAGATTCCCCCAGCCGCTTCACCTTCTTGGCCGTTTCGGCCACCGTTTCCCGCAGTTGCAGGATGTTTTGCACTGTGCGATCCATAGTCAAGCTGCTGTTGATGGCCGTGGCGGCGGCAGATTCGGCAACGGTGGCGGCCTGTTGGGCTTTATCGGCTACCTCCTCGATTGAGAGCGTCATTTGCTCGACAGAGCGCAAGGTCTCTTCGATTTGGGTGGCCTGTCGGAGAGCGGCTTCGGCCAACTCGCGAATGGCTGCCTCGTCACGACCAATGGATTGGTTGACTTGACCGGCGGCCTGCTGCACTTGAATCACGATGTCGCGCAAGCTCTCGATAATGACGTTGAAAAAGTCCGCCATGATGCCAACTTGTCCGGCTGTTAGCTGCGCCCGCACCGTGAGATCCCCCCGCGAGGCTTCTGTGACCTCGCTGATAAGCTGCAGCAGCTCTCTTTGCAGCGCTTCCGACCGCTCCCGTTCCTGGGCGGCCACGGCTTTTTGCTCCAGCGCCCCCAGGTTACCCAAAGCTTGACCCAGGCGGTTGGCCAGCTCTGCCAAGGTTTTCTGTTCTTCGTCAGACCAGCTCTGGCTTTGGGCGCGGCCTATTGCCAAAAAACCGTAAAGCTCATCGCCACGCACCACCGGCGCTATCATCTCGGCTTTCAGTTGGGCTGTGGCCAGCCTCTGCAGGTAGTCGGCGCCCAGATCTGGCCTAGGCACCGGGCCAAAAGCGTAAACTTGCCCGCCGTGGAGAGCCTGCTGGATCGGAGCCGGGATCCTGCGGAGGAGGGTGCCCAAGGTGTCGGGCAGGCGGCTGTCGTGAGATTCAGCGATAACCTGCGCCTCTTCGGGAGCGGTCAAGCGATAGAAGGCCACTCGTTCGGCACCGAAGCGCTGGCGCATCTCGCCCAACAAGTCAGTTAGGGGATCGATCAGCTCTTGCTCTTGGCGAATCCGGGCAATATCGGCAAACCGCTGGGCCAGTCGGGTGTCGGAAACTTGTCGCTCGTAGGTGGCGTTGCGTTCCCGCACAAAGTTGCGCACCAGGATCAAAATGATCCCCCAGCTCAGCAGCAGAATCGGGAAGCTGATGCCGGAAAAGATCAAAGCCTGCAGCAGATCTTGCTCGTAAAGCTGGACGCTGGCCTGAATGTTGCTGCGAATGGCCTCCAGGGTTTGGTTGATCCCTTCGGCGTAGATGCGCTTTTGCTCTTCGTACTCAGGGCTGTGCAGCAAGTTGAAAGCCCGTTCCTGCTCGCCGGCCCGAATCAGATCAAAAGCCTGCACTTCCCACTCCACCAGCTTGATGTTGGCTGCTGTGGTTTTGGCTGCATAGGCTTCGTAAGAGGCGGGATCCAATTGCTGAATCTCCGCCAGCACCTCATCCAACTGAGGGACATGGATGTTGTAGCGCTCTTCCCAGGACAGATCCCCGCTGGCAGCGGCCATGCGGGCAGACATGGTCAAGACTTCATCCAAATAGATCACCTGATCGCTCAGGTTTTGCAGGGTGAACTGCCGCGAGATCGCCGGCTTGAACTCGAAATAGGTGCGGGCTACGCTGCCGGCAGAGACGGCAAACAGCAGGGAGCTGATGCCCAGAGGAAAACTGATTGCCAGGGCCAGGCGGGATCCCGCGACTTTGCGTTGGGGCCGGGAAGATGGAGCAGGCCTGAGAAAGAGGGGACGGAAGGAAACCATAGAATTTTGCCTTTAAGTGAGGGTAAGTCGGGGAAAAGGTCGCCAAGATCAAGGGTTTGCCGGGGAATCAACTGAGTTGAGCTTTTGGACAATGGCAAGAGGGTCGAGCACCCAGAGAGGCTCATCCCCTTCCAACACCAGCCCTTTGCAAGAGTCGTAGAAGTTCTCCAGTCGAAAGTTGTTTTGTGCTGCCTGGGCTTTTGTTAAGGGTTGGATCTCCTCGGCGGGCACTCGAGCTACTCCTTTCACGTGTTGGGTTGCCAGGCCCAAGCCTGTTCGCACTGGCGATGCAGAGCCCCCAAATTCTGGGCGCATCACCACCAAGTGGTGTTCGGGCTGCCCAAAGTCCAAGGGCTCTAGGCCGAGAAATTGCGGCAGATCCAGTCCCCAGAGAATGCGATTGCGATAGTTGAACAAGCCCAGCACCCATGCGGGCTGGTTGGGGAGAAGGGTAAAGTGGTGCGGGCCAACAATTAGAGCTTCCTGGGCAAATGCCATGGGCAAAAGGGCCCGACAGTCTACCCCCAACTGTAGATGTAAGTACAGCTCGCCGGTACGGGTAGAAGTAGGGCTGTGTGGGGAGAAAGCTACCGCCATTGCCGTTCTCGCTCTGCCAATTCTAAGACATCTCCTAAGAACAATTCGTGATAATCACAGGGATCCTAACTGGAGGCGCAGCTCAGCAAGGACAGGAGTGGCAAAAATCATGAGCTCGGGCTGAGCACTACTGATTTCACGGCCCGCAAAATGTCTTCGCGGGTAAAAGGCTTGGTCAGATAAAGATCGATCCCTTGCTTCATGCCCCAGAGTTTGTCCAGCTCTTGATTTTTAGAAGTACAGGCCACAACGGGCAACTTTTGGGTTTCCGGGTTTTTCTTGATTTGGCGGCACAATTCCAGCCCGCTCATGCCTTCCATGACCAAGTCCGTCAGCACCACATCGGGTTTGTCGTTGCGGATCTGCTGCAATGCCTCTTGGGCGTTGGCCACCGCTACCACCTGATAGCCTTCTGAGCGGAGGTAATCGCTGATGAGCTGTCGCTCCGAGGCCACATCTTCCACCACAAGAACTTTCACCATGATCGACATCTCCTTATCTCTTTTTCGACGAACCTTTAGAGGGATCCCTAGCTGAGATAGCGAAACACCATCTGCAGCAATTCTTCCTGCCGAAAGGGCTTGGTCAGGTAATCGGTGGCACCGGCCAGGCGCGCCTTCACCCGATCGATCAGACCTTTGTGGCCTGTGACCATCACCACCGGCACATCCTTTAACACGGAGGATTTGCGGATGAGGCTGCACAATTGGTAGCCATCCACGTTGGGCATACCCACGTCCAGCAGGATCAAATCTGGCTTGAGGGTGGTCAGCTTCATCAGGGCTTTCAAAGAGTCGCTGATGGTGTGAATGACCAGGTTGTGCCCTTCCAACAACCGCTGCAACTCGCTGAGCATGGCTTCGCTGTCGTCAATACAGGCCACAATCCAGGTTTTCGAGGCTTGGGGAGATGGGCCTAGATCTGCAAGCCCGTTGGCCAGGTGAAGAGGGACGGTGGGAGTTTCTGAGGGCTGTGATTCTGTCTCAAGCTTGGCCGAGTAGGTTTTGGGCAGCCGATCAAAGGGGGGCTGGGGATCCCGCAGGACAAGGATACCGGCTTTGACCAGAGGATGTAGGCGGCGAGCGATCTGGAGGTCGTCTTGATCGAGAAGGGCGCTCAACTGGCGGAAGCTAAACCCCTTCAGTAACCGGCCTAGCCGTTCCTGTTGCTCGGCGGGAAGGCGTTCTGCCTGGGCCCGGCTGGCAAAGTAGGGCCGTTGGTAGGGGGAGGTGATCTCAGGCCCCAAAGATTGCCATGCCCGTAGCCGCTTTTGGATCAGGTCGAGCAGGGATCCCCCATCCCACTGGCCCAGGGTGGGCACGTTGTCCAGTGGGATGATCTCCTGCTGAAAGCCCCCTGGAACCAGCAACAGATTTTGCAGCACCTCCTCGCCGATCCAAGCATTCAACCTGCGCGCAGCTTCCCAAGGCAGCAGTTGCTCCGTTACCATCCAACTCAGCCCCAGAAGGTCTGCAGGTAGAGGCCCAGTCTCCTGAGCCAATAGCGCCTCCACCTGCCGATGGATGCGTAGGCAATTTTGGCGAGTCAGAGAAAAGACTTGATGGCTGAGCCGACGCAGGTGGCGATCCAAGCGCTCCAAGGGCTCCAAGCTGTGGTGAGCAAACCCCAGGCGACCTTGGTGAAACACCAATGACCAAGTGCCCAGCCCCTCCCCTTTGTCCAAGGCACTGAAATACCGAACAACTCCTGTGAAGCTGACCTCTGCGTTCAGCAGATGGGCCGAGACTTCTGTACAGACGGGGGGACAGTTCATGGGTCGAGAGGACGTGCTCGGACAATTTCCTGCGCTGAGGTTGATGACACGACTGAAGTCTTAGCTACCCCACAAGCCGGTGAAAAAATGCTTTCCAGAATACAGTTCAAGCCCAGCCCTGACCCAGACGAGATCTTTAGATGAGCCAAGCCCAACAAGACGGCCAAGGCTGCACGAACTCAAAGGCAGTTTCAGCGTTCAATCCGTATTCAGAAAAACTCTCCTCCTGGGGAGATCGATGACTATTGCTCATCAGCCAATCTCTAAAGGTGAAGGCTAGCCCTCAGATTGTCTGCTGGCTTTCTTACTCGGGAACTTCCCGCGGAAAGCCTGCAAGACAAGATAAAGGTAACCCCGATAAACCTCTTCCGTAAAAATACGGAACTTAGGTCTTCTCCAATTTCCAAAGCTGCTCCAGGTGGGCTTGGCAGCGGCGCAGCAGTTGCCGACTCTCTTCAAAACTGATCTGCTCCAAGGCTTCGGGGTAGGAGCACCAGCGGTAGGCGGCCACCTCCTCTGGTTGCACCTGTAGCTCAGGGGGAGGAAATTGGGGCGGCAGCAAGGCCACGTAGTAGGTAACGGTTTTGGCCACTCGGTTCCCCTCTGGATCCGTAAAGGTGTAGGCTTCCTGCAGCGTCAAAGGGTCAGACTGGCCGGGCAGGGTCAGAAGCTGGTAGTCGGTCAAGCCGGTTTCCTCTCGCAATTCTCGCTGCGCCGCCTCCAGGTCGCTTTCGGAGCCATCCTTGTGCCCTTTTGGGAAAGCCCAATGCCCCTTCTGGTGCTGGATGAGCAGATACAAATGCGAAGAGCCGGGTCCGGGAGCTTCCTGGGCGGGTGGGTGGGGCAGGATGGGGATCACCCCATAGGCAGCATCTATCAGCATTGGGGAGCTAATCTCCAAAGAGTTTGATGGCTGGCGGCTTAGGAGCGAAGACCTCGTTGGGATCCACCTGCGGGCGCTCTACCCCCTGCAGGGGCGAGAGGGGGCGACCGGTGTCGAATTGGAAGAGATAGATGGGCAACTGGCCATTCCCCAGAGGCAAAAGAGCTAAAGTATCGATTTGGGTCAGGGCGTTGCGGCTGGTGGGTCGGGTTAGGTTGAAAGCAACGATTCGGTCTTCCAAGGAATTGTCCGGGCTGGAGCGCCGGCCCAGGCCAATGCTGAACTGCTGGTTGCCCTGCTCATCCACTCCCAAGGCCCGCACATCTCCCAACTCCGCTTGAGGAGCGCTCCCCGGCAGGCCGGCTACCACCGGCGGCGCATCCACCGGCGGCTGCGAAGGCAAAAAGCGCAACTCCCCACCATCCGGTAGGATTTGGTAGTCCTGATAGTCGTGCTGGATGGAAAGGGATCCCCTGAACACGCGGCGGTTCAGGCCCTCCAGGGTCCAAAAGCCATAGCCCAAATTGATGCGGGTGCTCTCCGGCAGCCAGTAGCGCTCCCCTCCCTCGGGAGCTGGCACCGCCGTAAACCCCATCAGGACATAGGCCTGCCCCCACACCCCCGACAAAAACAGCAACACCTGCCGCGGCAGCCCCGACTGCGGCTCCAGCCACAGCTCCCGCAACTGGCCTTCCTGAATGGGCTCTAGGCGCAAGTGCTGGACAGGGGATCCAGCCAAATCCACCCGTTCTGAGGAGAGGACGCGGTAGCGGCTGGGATCCGCCTTCAAGTAAAAGCTCACCGAGGGCAAGAGGGCTTCCGGTCGGCTCACATACACCGAGTACAGCTGCAGCAGATCCGACTGGTTCACCACTTCCAATTGGCGCGAATCCAAGAGGCGGATGCGATCCCCTTCGGCTACCCAAGCCTGCCAACTGCCGTCGCGGCGGTAGAGCACATCCAACGTGGCTGTGAAGGTTTGGGATCCCTCTACCCGCACCTGCTGGCGATATTGCAAGTTGGGCAAAGGGGGCAATTGCTCTAGAGCGGCGTTGTAGCGCTCCAGCCAAGCTTGGGGATCCTGCTTAGGGCTGGCAAGAGAAGAGGGAGCCGATTGGGCCACGGCTGGATCCCCTGACGGCAGACCGACCAGTCCCGTTACCAGGAACACCACCCCGCCGAGATAGCCCCAGCCTCGAAGGGATCCCTGCCGCTTCCTAAATTGGGAGGGTTCAGGGAACATCAGCTCACCTCGCAACACCGCTCTTGCTGCCCTTCTTGTCGCTGCTTGTGCCCGGATCAGAGCGCTTCCCACGACCGTGAGTAACCCTTTGGAAGGGATCCCTACTCTCTGCCCGCCGATTGAGTACGCCTATTCAATGGAAATGGATTGGGGGCCGTCGGAGCGACCGGAAGGCGGGGGCTCCTCCACCCTCAGCCCCTGGGACTCCAGCCAACTGCGCAAGGGATCCTGCTTCACATCCAAACGCAGCAGGCCGCTGAGAAAACCGCCACAGAACGGAACAGGATTGCTCAGAAAGGTCTTCCAGACCTCATTTATCTCCATAGCCGCAACACCAACCACCCCCCCAATCCTAGCAAGGCCGGCAGGTGGGGATCCCCTCCCTTGGCTAGACGGCAATCAACTTCTCTCGGTTTATGTTCTGCAGCACACTAAAAATGCTGTTGCCAATGCGCTGGAACTCTTTACTGCTTTTGTCGGCAAAGTGCAATACCCAAGGAAGCCTACAGGCTTGAAAACCACTGGCGGGATGAAGCTGGGAGAGATGGTAAGTTTGTATAGCCAGAACTTCCAAAGGAGTGTTGCCGTGTTCATGGACAACTCGCAGCGGTCTTGCGCTGCCAATTGGCACCGAGGACTTCTTAATGGGCTGGCTTGTTACGAGCATAAATGACCTTCGTTCATGGTCAAAAATGACAGTGCCCATTGCAGCGTCTCTATAGCTTCCTTTTTCCTCTCTTCCCATTCTGACTGTGCCACTTTTGCGAACCCCAACAATATCCACAGCAATCTTTTCTTTTCTTAGTTCCTCAATTGTTTTATCAAATTCGCCTCTTTGAACTAAGCCATCCCTCATCAAAAGAACCTTTCTAGGGTATCGATGAAATTTGTTGTAGAATCTATTGACGAGCTTGGACACGGTTTGATAAATTGCCTCGCCGGAAAAAGTTTCTCCTCTTTGTATATCGGGCAACTCCCAGCCTAAGCTTTGACCATTGGCCAGTACCGCGAAGGCAGAGGTTCCGTAGTAAAGCTCTCGATTCGTCCCCACATCAAAACCAATGGTAAGCTCGGAGCATTCAGGATGATCGAGGGGTTCAAGCAACACGGGTTGCCACGCAGCTTTACACAGAAGTCCTAGTACGACATTTAGAGCTTTGTAGGGGTCAGCTCCAGGAATCATAAACTGAGTTGCTATTCCTGCTCGAAGTGCTTGCAAGCGGATCTTTTGCTTGTGCTCATTAGGCGACAAGGGCATGACAACCAGAACGGTTTTGATCCCTTTGTCGGCCCAGCTTTGCCAAAACCTCTGTTGAGCAAGGTCGCCTTCAGGCAAATCTTGACGGGTTGCGTAAAAGTCTATTTCAACTCTTGCTCCGCTCTTTTTAGCTACTTCAAGTAGGCACTTGCGAACATCAGTAGGATACTCACGTTTATTATCGTCAAGATTTAGAAGTCCAAACTTTGTCTCGCCAACTCTTGCACATCCTTGGTACCTAACTCTCGCGGGGTTTTGGACTTGTCTATGACCAAACCCCAATAGCCTTGGACTTGGCATAATGTATCCTTCTGCTTTTAGGGGGTCAGCCTGAAAGTCAGAAATATTGTAGACATTTTCTATAATAGTTTTTGCGGTCTCTTTAGACTCTTTCAATCTCTCTTCTAAACTTTTTCTGATGTGCTCGCTAACCAAGGAGCTAACTTTTTTGCCAGTCCATCTTTGATCTTCTATACTTGCTAGCATCTCCAAAGTTAAAACAGGCGACAGTCTCCGCGATAGATGAAGGATAGGCTCTGCCTTTTGTCTGAAATTGCGTTCTCTCGAGACCACTTGAACCACCAGAGAGCCATCAACTTCTTCTGGAGTTGCTCCGTACTTCTGTACATGATAATCCGCTAAGCTAGTGTTTAGCTCCGCTAACCATACTTCCCTTGGCGACTGATTGGAGATAATGCCTCGATACTCCCAAGTTAGGTATTTATTATTTTTTGTCCTGTATGTGTTTCGTACAATTTCAATTGAGACATCTGGGTAATTTTCCAGCCACTCATGCAGCGTCCATGGGCTGTAGAAATGGTATCGGATGTCGATCTCTAGATAGAGCTTCTTATCTTGTCTAATAACAACGTCTAGCTCTCTTCCTCTGTGAACCTCCCACCCATCTCCGCAAAGTGGTTTTACTCCTTCAATCCGTTCTACTCCTTCCAGACCCGTAACCCACCAGATCAATCCTCCTCCTGTTGATCGCTCAATCTCTGTTTTTTTGTACTTAGATCTTAGACTCCAATCTAGTTTCTTGCGCTCGAAAGTTTCTAGAGCCTGTCTCTCTGTAGGGTCTGTACAATCTAGAGCCTTAGAACCAAGCTCTTCCAACTCCCATTCCTCTGTTTTGAGTTTACTGGCCGGAACTTTTTCTCGGGTTATGATGCGATTTCCCAGACGAACAGCCATTACACCTAGCTGATTACAAATCTTGGAGAGAGCCCTCTGCTCCTCTCCTAGATCTGGAAGAGGGTTTGGCCTGCAACTATACTCATAGAAGGTGAGCTCTTCTTGAGTTAGCTCCTTGACGAAGAAGCGATTAAGAGTAACCTCAACTTTCTTCTGGAGTAAATTCATTGGCAGACTCTAGTTTCAAGTTTCTCTCTAGGATCTCTAGGATAAGCTCTAATTCTCCTGCTCTTCACGAGGGATCTCCAAACAACCCTGGCGGAGCCAAATCTCTACTGATCGCCTCCGCCTGAAACCGACCGCTCATGCCCACCACCTGCCACTCGGCGCTGCGATTTCCCTGGCGGAAGCGCAGCCGTCGGGCTCGCAACGGCACCACTTCTACAGCTTCTACCAGAAATTGTTGGTATTCGCCCAAATAGTCTCGGTAATCCGGGGGCAAGTCAGCGCTGCTGTTGATTTGAATCCAAAACACCCGTCCTGCTTCGTTGCCATAGGCGCGGATTTGTTCCTGGCCGCGGTATTGCTCCACCCCGCGCAGCCGCTGTCGTCCCACCTGCACAGACTCAGCCCACTCCGGCAAGGGATCCCCTAAGCTCACGGCCCACCCTGGCCCACCTAGCCCCAACCAACACAACAACAGCAGTCCCCAAACCCAAGGCCATCTGTGCAGCGTGCTGTTCCCGGTTTTCAAGGCTCGACCGAACATGGCAAGTTCTTCTCCGCAAGTGATCCCAATGCTTTTGGATGTTGAAAACAACTTCGTCTCAACGTAGGCGAAAGCCGATCCGACCGCCTTCAATATCAAAGGCAACGTCAGCGTTGAAAAACAGTGGCATGCCCAACAGTTGCACTCCTTGGTTGCCGTTAACAAAAATCCGATCCCGGCTGGGCGTAATGGGAAAGCCAACCCGAATGCGGTAGTCAAAAGCCCCCTCCAGCACAGCTCGCCATTCAGCGCCGGGGGGCAAGGTCGAGGTGGAGAAAGGAGCTGCCCCCAACAGCCTGACGTTGAGAAAAATGTCGGAAGAACCACTGTCAAAAACGGTGGGGCTGAGAGCATTTTGAATAGAAGTGTTGCTGATGCTGTAGGCCACTTGCAAAGCCTCATCCCGCCAGATGGGTGTGCCATCGGGAAAGCTTCCCACCTGGGGAAACTGCCGGAAATTGAAGCCGGCGGTGTTGGCCGCCGTTAGGCCAACCGTGAACAGGCCCTGGGTGGAGTTGAAGCCCCCCGTTTGGATCATGTACCCAGAGCGGAAATTGCCCGGAAGGCGGGTGAGCGGACTAAACAGCTCGCGGTCGGGGCTGCGCTCATCCAAGGACGTGCCTAGGATCCCGGCGAAGGGCCGCCCTTCTCCAAACAAGTTCTCTGAACAACTGGCCACCAGGGCGTCCACACAGGTGATCCGGTCGATCAACTGAATCGTTACCGGCTCCCGACTGGGGATCCCGCCTATGCTGAAGGGGGCGCGGGCCAACACGCCGATAAATTGCGTGCCATCTCCGAACGTCACGGTGGAAGGGATCCCCGTCCGCTCCAGGCCAAAGCGACCTGCTGCTGTCGCTATGATGCGCAAACCTGCCGAGCCGGTATCCAGTAACACCTCAGCTCCGCTCCCGGCCACCCCCACTGTCAGGCCCAGGAGCTTGAAGCGGCTGTTGCCCAGGGTACGCACCGGCATGGGAATCGACTCGGTTCCCGGTTGAGGTGGGAGAGGGATCAACGCAGGGGGGGAAGCTGCAGATTCCCCCTGGCCAGAACATCCGGCACCGAGCAGCAGCAAGGTCAAGATCCCAACCAGGGCGATCACCATTCCCCAAGGGCTGTGCCAAGCCCACCCAGACCGTGGCTCATCCTTTGGGCCCGACCTCGCCTGCATTGAATACCCACACTGAATTAAAAGGAGCCTAGCCCGGTTGCAACCGGTAAACAGCACGCTCAAACCTGGGGGATTTGGATCCCGGCCAAGGACAGTGTACACAAAGCTGGCTGAGGGAGAGTGCGCAATAGCGCTGTCAACTGTGGAGTTGTGGGGCTGGATGGGCTGCAGCCTACAGCATTAGCTCCGCCTGCCAATCGACCACTTTTTGGAAGCGAAAAGCGCCCGCCAGGGCCCCCCAAACCTGCTGGTGGGTGATGGGATCCATCCCTCGGTCATGGCTGCAAAACTCGCTCTCGCTCAGGTGCAAGGTGGTCTGCAAATAGGTGGCTTGGCCGTTGCGCACCACGCAACACCGGCACCCCGGCTCCGTCGCGCCGATGAAGAGGGATCCCTGCCTCTTCACATGCACATCACACCCCTCTAGATAGGCTAGGTCGGCAGCCTGCAGTTGACTCAGTTGGTCTGCCCTCTCCCGAGCACAGCCCCGCCACCGCTGCGGCTCCAAAGGGCGATAGTTGCGAATCAGGATCCCATCGCTTGCCTGAGTCAATTCCACCACCGCCTGCCGATAGGGATCTTCCAAATGGCCGCTGTAGGCTTGCTCCACATAAAAGCCGATCCCGCCCAAAACTTGGGCCGGCAAGGGGCGGTAGGCCACTCGGATTTGGGCAAAAAACGGTGGATTCTCCCAGGCTTGCTCTTGGTTGCTGAAGTCTCCTGCCAGCCAACGCGCCATCTGCAGCAGCTCTGGGGAAGGAGTCCGATCCAACCCAATAGGCATAAGCGGGCATCCAGAACTTCTGTAAAAGGTGTGTACCGAAAATCTTAGGGAATCGAAGAGAACCTTCTCAGATTTTGCCCCAACCTCAGGCCCGACCGAGGATTGCAGCAAGTGATGAACTACCCCACCGCATAGGCGGATGGGGTTTCTGATGCCCCATTCGCTTGAC
>NZ_JANSIB010000059.1:0-11386 GCF_047461895.1 Synechococcus sp. R55.8
TATACATTATTTTCAGTATAGTTGAGCTTATTATTGACTAGAGTCATGCTCTACTTCAGGTGGGAGTAGAAGTATTGGTAGGGCTGGGAGCTCCATCGGACTCCGTCCTGCCGACGTCGGCGGCAGCAGGTGCAGTTGCCGGCAGTGTAGGTTCTGGCCCGGCAGGAGGCAACTCCGGTGCCGGTGCGGGCTGAGGCAGAAAGTCGATGACCTCCCAAGTCTTGGAATCCGGTGAGCTGTAGGCCAGCAGCCACCGTTCGGGCACGGTTTTGACGCGGTCGGGCGAGCGTTGTGTAGCAACAGTTTGTGCCTTTTGGTGGGCCAGGGTGAGCTGGAAGGGATCCCCTTTGCGGCGATAGGGGCGGCGGGATCCCGGCGGATGCACGATTAGGGTGTAGGTGCCGCTGAGGTGATGGCCTTCCAGGGTTTCTCCTGAGGCCAACAGCAAGGGTTCACGGCGATCCTGGCGGATTTTCACATCCTGCAATTGCAGGCGGGCTGCTAGCTGGTCACTGCCCACCAAGGATCCCACCGGCCCGGACAAATGAGCGATCTGATAGGCGAGGGCCTGCTGCACAATCGGCTTTGGCGGTCTAGGGCCGCAGCCGGCCAGCAGCCCCACCAGCACAATAGCCACAAGGCTAATCGTGCCCCGCAGAACCGATCCCTGGCCCCTCCACCCCGACTTCGGCATCGCTTCTCCTGGGGCCATCAGATGGTAACTAAGGTGGGGTGTTGCTTCAGGTATTCCGTATTCACGCCGGACTCGCGGGTGAGAGCCACCAGGCCGGTACGGGCGATCTCACGGATGCCAAAGCTGGTCAACATCTTGATGATGGCCACCATTTTGCCGGGATCCCCGGTTACCTCGAGAGTCAAAGACTCCTCCGCCACATCCACAATCCGGGCGCGAAACATTTGGGCCACATCCATAATGGCGGAGCGGGTATCGGGGCTGGCGTTAACTTTGACCAGCATCAGCTCCCGTTCCACACAGGGAACATGGGTGATGTCGGTTACTTTCAGCACGTCGATGAGCTTGTAGAGCTGCTTCGTCATCTGCTCCACATCGTGTTCATCTCCCTGCACCACCATGGTGATGCGAGAGATCCCCGGTCGTTCGGTGGGGCCAACGGTGAGGCTGTCGATGTTAAAGCCGCGACGGGCAAACATCCCCGCAATGCGGGTTAAAACGCCAGGCTGATCCTGCACGAGGGCGCTGAGGGTGTGTTTCACGGCAACCAGAGGATAGAGAAAAAGCTGAGAAGAGGTTGGGGAAGCACCTGGGAATAACAATACCCTGAGGAAATTTTACGCCAACTTTGCCGGAATGTTTTTCGCATTGCTCCGGTCGGAGCACAGCTGCAGAGCCGGCGCCCTAGAGAAAGACAGCGCAGCCGTTAACTCTCCAAAGACCCGCGCGTAACCCCCAATTGGCTGTGTAGCTTCAGCTCCTGCCACAGTTGGGATCCGCTGAGTTGACCTTGTAGGAGTTGCTGATAGCGGTGCAGGGTTTGTTGGATCTCGGCGGGGGATTCATGCAAAAATTCGATGCGCAGATAGCGCAGGCCCAAGGCCAATAATTTCGGCACATATTCTGCCCCCGTTTGGGCCTTGCCGTTGTAGAGGGTATTCCGACAGCCGGCATCGGCCTTCAAAATGTGCTCGACATTGGCCCTGTCCCTCAGCTTCACCTCGTGTTTTTCACATGGGCGACCACAATTGGTGTAATCCGTTCCGCTGGATAAAAAGGCGCAAAAGACGCAGTGCTCCATGTGGAACAGGGGCATATGTTGATGAAGGGTAACCTCATACCTATGGGCGGGGCCGGCTTGCAGCAGGGATCCCAGTTGCTCATGGTTGAGGTCATAGGAAGCCGTCAGGCGCTCCAGGTTGTAACGGGTTTTGAGATAGTAGGCTGTGATGGGATTGGCCACATTCAAGGAAAAATCCCCAATGCAGCGCTGCCCGGCAAAGAAACGGAGATGATCGTAATTTCTCACCAAGTAGCCATCGGCCCCAGCGGCCAACACTTGCTTTAGGATCCAGGTTTCTCCTGGCTTGGTGATGCGGGGCGGAGCGACCCACAGTTCCACCTCGGGATGGGCGGCTTTGGTTGTGCGGATCACCTCCCGATAGCGGCGGGGATCCTCAAACTCCAGATAGATCTGCCTAATACCGCTGGCTATCGCCGCCGGCAGTTGCGCCGGATCCCGCACCAACACCACCAACTGCGGGGATCCCCTTTCGGGCTCCTCCTGAGAAGGCACCAGATCTTGCCAGCGAGCTTCGGGATTGAGTTGCCAGCGCGGGGGCTGAGCTCGCAGAGCTTGTAGGCGTTCCACCGCTTGTCGGCGCATCTGGTTGAGCAGGCTCACCGGCAGCATTACCTCCCCCTGCAAGGCATTGTGCAGGGATCCCAACTTGAAGGGAGTGGAGCCCAAACGGCCCAGTTGCTGTCGCAGTTTTTCGGTGGTGAGGGGTTGGCGGTGGGCAGCTTCCAGGGGCAGCGGCGAATCCACCTGCACCGTATGGCCTTGCTCATCCCGCAGGATCAGCGTCAGCGGGGATCCCACTTGGCCGTGAACCTCCATGTGGACGGGCCGCTGAAAGCGGGGGTGATCCCCGGCGTAGCTTTGGCGCAGGCGCTTTTCCAGTTCCGGGTCGCTGGTCTTCCAGAGGCGATCCCCCACCCGCAGACGTTTGAGATCAATGACCCCCTCTCCGAAGCTGAGCCAGGCCAGCCCCTGCTTCTCTTGCACCCGGTAAACTCGCCCCCCCTGCTCCGGCAACTCCGGCTGCCCCTGGTCAAACACCACGCCATCCCCGGCTTTGAGGGGTGCCTCCAGCCGGATCCCCACCTGATCCTGTTGGATCCCCACCACCTGCCCCAGGTAAACCCCCCGTTTCTTGCCAAACCGCGCGTGCACCAGCTCCTGGTTGTTGATGCCCCGCAGCCAGCCTGTGTAGAGCCCACGAGAAAAGCTCATCTCCAGCTCGTAGCGTTCCTGTTGCGAGGGCTGCCACGGCTGCCCCGCTCCCAGCGCATCCAAGGCCTGCCGATACACCCGCGTTACATTGGCTACATATTCTGGGGATTTCAGCCGGCCCTCAATTTTCAGACAGCGGATCCCCAGCTTCACCAGCTCCGGTAGCACCTCCAGCCCGGCCAAATCTTGAGGGCTGAGCAGATACCGCTTCTCCCCCAAGTCGCGGCGGATCCCGTCTACCACCAGCTCATAGGGCATGCGGCAGGCTTGGGCACATTCCCCCCGATTGGCCGAACGCCCCCCCAGCGCCTCGCTGGTCAGACATTGCCCCGAGTAGGCCACGCACAACGCCCCATGCACAAAGACCTCCAGAGATAGGGAGGATCCCTTCTCTTGCAGATAGGCCTGGATCTGGGCGATTTCCTGGAGGGAACATTCCCGCGCCAGCACCACCACCTCACAGCCCAGCTCAGCGGCAAACTCCGCTCCCACTCCACTGGTGATGGTCATTTGCGTGGAAGCATGGATGGGGAAATCGGGGGAAAGATGCCGGATCAGGCGGGCGATGCCAATATCCTGCACAATCACCGCATCCACCCCCGCCGCAATCATCGAGCGGATGTATCCCTCGGCTTCCGTCAGCTCCCTTGGAAAAACCAGAGTATTCAAAGTAACATAGCCCCGTACCCCCCGCCGGTTCAGCCAGGCCATCAGTTCCGGCAAATCCGCTTCCGTAAAGTTGCGGGCGCGCATCCGGGCGTTGAAGCGCTCCAGCCCAAAGTAAATGGCATCGGCTCCGTTTTCCACTGCCGCCTTGGCACACTCCCAATCCCCCGCCGGGGCCAGCAGCAGGGGCAACTTGGTGGTCAGAGGCGGCGCCTCAAAGTGATCCGTTTCCGCGAAATCTATCCCAGCAGCTTTCATCGGAAGACAGCCCCACAAAGAGAACAAGGGATCCTTTCCCATTCAAAATCAAAAAACCTGAGAGCAGGATCCCCTTGTCTCAGGTCAAGCTGCCTCTGCCGGCGGCCTCTTAACAAAAAACTCGTTCCGTCCGCAAAGGGTCTAGCTAAGAAGCCACCAGCACATTCAGGATCCCGGTGAGGACGGCGCTGAACAAAGCCAACGTTAGGTAGCGGCCAACAGCCGGGTTGTCACCCAGCAGCCGATCGGAAGCGCTGATGGTGAAAAACAAAGACCAGGCCTGAGTAGCGTTGATGGTCTCAAATTGGTTGAATTCAGCGGTGAAGATCTTAGCCATGACTCAATGCTCCCTACAGCTGTGGGTTCGCACCCCTACCTTAACAAAAGTTAACAGCAGCTGCCACGTTTGCGCGGCTACATCAGGACACCGCCGAACAAGGCTGGAATAGGCAGCGTTTTATGGGAGAGCTGGGTACACAACCCTCGGAGGGATCTGCATCTAGCGTGGATCAGTTGTATGCGACTCCGTATATAGTATTGGGTGATGCGGGATCCCCACCCAAAATAGGGGCTTTGCCCCTCGACAGAGGTCGAGCAGATGTTCTAACCTTGGCTGCTAGGGTGGCCCAAGAGCGCTCTTCAAGATAGGTGTGCCGGGGTGTTGTCAGCGATGGCCAACCGGGATCCTAAGGCTGAGAGTGTGCCGCATCGCTAGCCTAAGCCCTGTTGAGCGGGTTTAATCTAGGCAGCTTTTGATTTGCCCCAGGCTGTTGGTTAGTACTTAGGAAGCTGACCCCATAGCAACCAGAACAAGGCGCGATGCCGGGAGTTGAGATGAGAATGACGCGTTGTAATGTAGTATCGCCTGTGCGCTCCCTCTGCCGCTGTGCAGCTCAGGTGGGCGGCGTAGCCGGGATCCTGATCGGAACAGCTTGGGGGGGTTTGGCTGTGACTCCTGTTTGGGCTCAGGAGAATGCCCTACTGGCTCAGGCAGCCGCAGGCCCCATGAGCCGGCAAGAGGTGGCGGAGCGGCTAAATCTGGTGCCTGTTTTTGCCATTGTGTCTCAGAACGGCACCCCCGTTGTCGCCAATGTGGAGCGGGATGGCCGCACCATCCAAGTGGTTTCCTTCTGGCTGGATCAGGCCCAAGCCCAGCAAGTGTTGGAGCAGGTGAAAGCCAGCAACCCCGAGATAGCCAGTCAAGCCCGGGTGGTGCCTCTCTCGCTGGGGTATGCCTACGAAAAATCGGAAGAGGAGCGCGCCAAGAATAGTGACCTGTATTTTGAGGTGGTGCCTCGGGCTTCTGATGTGGAAGCAGCCAAGCAGGTGCTGAAGGAAACCGGTCAAGATGTGCCTGCAGAAGCGATTGGTGTGCCTCTGTTCTATGGCCGCTCCGGAGAGGGGCTGCTGACCATCGAGCAGGATGGCCATGAGGTGGTACCCTTCTTCTTCGACCGCAACGATTTGCGGAGGGCCTTGGATCGGGCGGCAGCGCAGAACCCGGATGTGGTTGGGAAAACCCAGATTGAAGTGACCTCGCTGGCCATTGTGGTAGAGCGTATGCTGGCCCCCGACGCACAGGCCGATGTGCAGAAGATCGCTTTTATCCCCTCTCGCTCGGCGCTGGAGTACATCCAATCGCTGGCCCGGCCTGCCAATCCTTCTGCAAGTCCCCAGCCTCAGCGTTAACCTAAGCCCCTGATGGGATCCCCGTC
This sequence comes from Synechococcus sp. R55.8, assembly GCF_047461895.1. Classification (NCBI taxonomy): domain Bacteria; kingdom Bacillati; phylum Cyanobacteriota; class Cyanophyceae; order Synechococcales; family Synechococcaceae; genus Synechococcus; species Synechococcus sp. R55.8. Next base: position 5,630 of record NZ_JANSIB010000059.1, read on the forward strand.
TGCTCTGGTGAAGCGGTTAACAGAGTGGCGTGCCCAAGCCCTGAGGGCGGCAAAAGCGGCTGGGATCCCTGCCGAGGAAGTGGACATTTTGCTCAAAGAACGGCTGGAGTGGGGGCCGTTGGAGCGGCTGATGGGTCGCGCTCCGGCTGGGGAGGGGGATCCCCTGGAGGAGGTGCAGGCCCTTTGGCGGCAAAGGGTGGAAGAGCGCATCCCCCTACAGTACCTGTTGGGCAAAGTTGAGTGGGCGGGCTTGAGCTTGCGGGTGACGCCGGCGGTGCTGATCCCACGCCCGGAGACCGAGCTGCTGGTGGAGCAGGCTTCCCTTTGGCTACAGGCCAATCCTCTGCCGCCGGGATCCTGTTTTGCCGACCTGGGTACAGGCAGCGGGGCGATTGCCATTGCGTTGGCCCATCAGCACCCCCAGTTGCGGCTTCTGGCCGTGGATTCCAGCCCAGAGGCCTTGGCTATTGCAGCAGACAATGTGGTAGCCCACCATCTGCAGGAGCGGGTGAAGTTGCTGCTGGGATCCTGGTTTGTGCCCTTGGATCCCTGGCGGGGGCAGCTGCGCGGCCTGGTTTCCAACCCTCCCTACATTCCCTCTGCTGAGCTGGCCTCGCTCATGCCAGAGGTGCGACTGCACGAGCCACGACAGGCTCTGGATGGCGGAGAAGATGGCCTAGCCCACTTGCGGCTGTTGATTCAAGCAGCACCGGATTACTTGGCCCCGAACTCCTTTTGGGCGGTGGAAGTGATGCGAGGCCAAGCCCCTTGGGTGGCGGAGCAGTTGCAAGCTAGAGGCTGCTATCGGCAGATCCAAGTTCACCGAGATCTGGCCGGGATTGAACGGGTGGTCAGCGCCCACTTCGTCGGATAGAAAAGGGTAGGATCCCATAAGATGGGGTATCGCCGGAGCCGGAACTGTCCAAAACTTAAAGCTCCGAGCCCAGAGATCTGAGCACGGATGGGATCCCCTGTCCTTCGCCAGGAGCACTTCTTGAGGGAGCCTTCGCCTACAGCCAAACCCGACCCACCCTTACAGCAGGCCGCCCCTGCCGACGGGCAAGGGGCCGTGGATTGGCAGTTTGCTTTTGAACGCTCTGAGGTGATGCGGGCCTTTCAACAAGAGTTGCTCGTCAGCATCGGCCATGAGCTGCGCAATCCCCTCAGCAGCCAGATGGGATCCCTGCAGTTGGTGTTGTCGGATCTATGTGACTCTCCCGAAGAGGAGCGGGAATACCTTCAAAGTGCCAAAGAGGCGGTAGAGCGCCTGATCAAGCTGCTTGAGGAATACACCCGCCTGGCTCGCCATGACCTGCCCATCCAACCTCTGCGACCGGAACCGACCCGACTACGCCCCCTCCTGCAGGATGTGTACAGCCTAACTCGCCTACAAGCCCAGGATCAGGGCATTCGCTACGAATGGCCGGTTCTACAACCAGCCCCAGCCTCTGAGGTGCCCCTTCTCCCCGATAGCCTCACCGTTTGGGCGGATCCCCACGGCTTGGTACAGGCGCTTCTGGGAGTGTGTCGCTGGGGCATCCGCACCCTACGCTACGGTTCGATGGCTTTGCACCCCTATCCCACCGCAGAAGAAGAGGGGCGACTGTGCCTGGGGTGGAACCTTGAGGGGCGATGCCATGTGCCCATTCAAACAGAGGGCTGTGCCGTCTGGCGGGTAAGCGAGCGGCTCCTGAGAGAAATGGGAGGCCAGCTGGAACTCTGCGAAAGCGGCCCCTACCGAGTTGGCATCAAGGTGACCCTGCGCCTCGCCCATTGAACCCCAGGCCAGAGGGACTTGGGCCTATCGGCTTCTCAAAGCTGGCCAGTTGGCATCTGCCCTCTTGATCAAGCCGGGGATGTCGCGCTCCCAGTTACGCTGTACCCGCCGGTTGGCGTTCAGGTACAGCTTGTCATCGACGATTTTCCAGGCAAAGGGATCCACCGGGTAAAGGTAGTTGTGGGCCACGGCCCAGGCACAAAACCCGCCGTACTGGGGGGCAAAGCGCTCTGGGTTGTTGCGAAACCGCTCTCGATTGTCGGCGCTGGCAAACCTCCAGGTCACCCCTCCCCACTCCCATTCATACTCTGGGGATCCCTTGACGGGCTTGCCGTCGATGAAATAGGCCACCGGGTCATAGCCCCGCAGGGCCAGGCCATCCGTTGCAAAAAAGGGGCCCGGGGATCCCTCCTCGACAGCCCCAACGACCTGTCCTTGGGCTGGGAGAGACAGGAGCCAAGCTGGGTGAGAAGCAACAGCCCCAACCATCAGCAGCAGCGGGATCAAAGCCCAACGATTTTTGACCATCACAACCTCCCAAGTCCTCAATCGAAAATCGAAATGAGCAAGAAAGCCTTACTCTTCCCCTTCAGGTTCCAAAAGACATCTGACAAAAGACATCTGAGTAGATGCTGGCTTCCGGGGACTGGGAACAGTTTGGCCACAGCGAGGAGATTTGCCTGTGATTTGGATCTCGGAGATCTAAAAAAGCTCAACCTTCTCGGCGCAGGGCTAATTCGGCCCGATCCAGTTGCATTAGCACCCGCTCCACCTTTTCGGGGTTGAGAGGTCGACTGGAAGTGCGGTACTGGGAGGCCAGCGTATTAAACACCGTGCGCAAAGTGGTAAAAGACTGCAGCTTGTCGTAGCGATGGCCGTGGTAGCGCCCAGAAAACTCCTGGATGGCCTGCATGGCTTCCGCTCGCGCCTCTTCCGGGTTCATCAGGGGATCCCCTTCTGAAAGGACGGTGCGTAGGGTTTGGATCAGGGTCATGCTGTCTTCGTAATACTTGCCGGTGAGACGGGCAGCCTGAGCAACTGAGCTCGCTGAGCCCAGCAAAAGGGCTACAGACAGGAGCAGGCTGACAAGACGCAGAAAAAAAGTTTTGAGCATGGGGAACCTAATGTAACTTACTTTTAAGCATAAGCCACAGCAACACCGGAAGAGGAGTCACCCAAAAGATGCTGTTCACCCCCTTCAGCGACTTTCTGCAGAAGCTGGGCCAGTACGGATCCCATTGGACAATGCTGGCCCTAATCTTGGGATTTGCCTGTGCTCACAGCGGACTGGCCTACTTGCGACCCTGGGGGGAAAGCCGGCTGGGATCCCGTCTGTACCGCATCTTCTTTGCTCTGGTGAGCCTCAGTTTGGCACCGCTGTTGCTCATCTATTTTTTCAACCACCGCTACGACGGGGTGATTCTCTGGGATCTCCAAGCCGTCCCAGGCATTCGCACCACCGTTGCTCTTTTGTCTGCCCTCTCTTTTTTCTTTTTGTATCCGGCCACCTTCAACTTGCTGGAGATCGCCGCCATTCGCAAGCCGGAGATCCACCTGTTTGAAACCGGGATCATCCGCATCACCCGTCATCCCCAAATGGTGGGCCAGGTGATCTGGTGTGTGGCCCATTCCCTGTGGATTGGCTCCAGCTTTATGGCGGTGACCTCGCTTGGGCTCATTGCCTACCACCTGTTTGCGGTTTGGCACGGGGATCACCGCCTGGAGCGGAAATACGGGCAGGCCTTCCGCGATCTCAAGGCGCGCACCTCCGTGATCCCCGGCTTGGCCATTCTGCAGAAGCGACAGCAACTGCGCCCCCAAGAGTTTTTTCGCTGGGCCTATCTGGGGGTATTCAGCTTTGTATTGATTCTTTATGCTTTCCATCCCCAAATGGTTTCTGCAGCCAGCCGAGTTGCCTGGTAGCATGATCCCAAAGAACTTCTTTAGTTTGGGAGTGATGGCCTTGCAAGTTGCTTTAGATGCTTTTAATCAAGAACTTTTGACAAGTGATGGGTTGGTTTTGGTGGATTTCGGCGCCCCTTGGTGTGGCCTGTGTCGCTTCATTCAGCCGATTACCGACCGTCTCGTAGCCGAGTGGGGAGGGGCGGTCAAAGTACTGCGGGTGAATGTAGACGACAATTTTTGGCTGCCGCGCCGCTATCGGGTGCGCTCTTTGCCAACCCTAATTTTGTTTGAGAAAGGTCAAGAAGTGCAAAGGCTGGAGCACTTCGCCAGCCGCGATGAGGTGCTTCGCCGCTGCGAGCAGTTGTTTCTTGACCACCTGCGCTACCTGGGTTCGGGAGCCTGCTCATCCTCGTTTGAGCCCCAAGCCCCGCCGCCCGGCGTGTAGAGGGTGATCACGTCGCCGGCTTTTAGGGAGCGGCTGATTTTGCCAGGCAAGGGATCCCCGTTGAGGAGGTTGATCCCCACTTGGCCTGGACCGCCTCCCTGTTCTCCTTGGGGGGCATAGTGGCGCCGCTCGGTGAGCAGGGAGAGGGTGCAATCCTGCAAAGTCTGGATGGAGCGGATTAGCCCCCAGCCGCCCCGCTGTTGGCCATGGCCGCCGGAATCCTGGCGTAGCTCGTAGCGCAGTACCCGCAGGGGATACTCCAGCTCCAGAGCCTCGATGGGGGTGTTGAGGGTATTGCTCATGCCCACATGCACTCCGTCCAAACCCGGTCGTTGCCGGCTGGCCCCCTGACCACCTCCCAGGGTTTCGTAGTAGGTGAAGTGGCGGTTGCCCAGCACACAGTTGTTCATGGTGCCCTGCCCCTGAGCGATGCTCCGCAATCCGGCCACGGGAGCCAGAGCTTTGAACACCACATCGGCAATGCGCTGCGAGGTTTCCACATTGCCCGCCACCACTGCTGCCGGAAACTGGGCATTCACCAAGCAGCCGGGCGGCGCCACGATCTCAATGGGATCCTCCAAGCCGACATTGCTGGGGGCCGTGGGATCCAACAGACAGCGCAGGGCAAACAACACCGCCGAGCGGGTGACGGCCAGGGGCGCGTTCAGGTTTCCCGCCATGGCCGGAGCAGTGCCGGTGAAGTCCACCCGCAGCTTCTCGCCCTCTACTTCCACCTGCACCCGAATCTCAAGGGGCGCGGGCGGATCCCCGTAGCCCTCCAACCAATCCTCAGCCGTGTAGATCCCATCTGGCAAAGCCTGAATCTGCGCCCGCATCCGTCGGCGGCTGTATTCGATCACCCCCGCAATCAACTGCCAAGCCTCTTCTTCTCCAAAGCGGGCCAGCAGCTCCCGAAACCGGCTCACCCCAACCCCGTTGGCCCCCACTTGGGCCTGCAAATCCCCCCGCCGCTGCTCGGCATTGCGCACATTGGCCAGAATTAGGCGCAGCAGATCTTCTTGCCAGTGCAACGCTCCTTCCAGAGAGAGCCTAGCCAGCCGTACCGGCGGGATCACCAGCCCCTCCTGCCAGATTTCGCTGGAGTCGGCGGGCATGGAGCCGGGGCGCATCCCTCCAATGTCGGCATGATGGGCACGGTTCACGGCATAGGCGCAAATCCGGTCGGGATCCCGCCAGCCGGGAATGGCTGCGACCACCGTGACGTCCGGCAGATGGGATCCCCCCTGGTAGGGATCGTTAAGGACAAACACATCTCCAGGGCAGGGGTCGGCTGCCACCACCGCCCGCACCGCCTCCGAGAGGGCTCCCAGATGTACCGGGATGTGGGCCGCCTGGGCAATACAGGCCCCTTGCGCGTCAAACAGAGCTGTGGAGCAATCCCGCCGTTCCTTGATGTTGGCCGAGTATGAACCGCGGATGAGGCGCGCCCCCATCTCTTCGGCAATCCCCGCCAGAGCGTTGGCCATGACCTGCAACCGGATGGGGTTGGAGACAGGACGGTTGCTATCCATACCTCTCCAATCAAAGCCTGCGCCGCAGCCAAACGGCCACCCTGCGGATCCCTTGCCAGAACTGCAAACGACGCTGCCAGCGGTCAAGGGTACGGCGA
>NZ_JANSIB010000059.1:11486-16619 GCF_047461895.1 Synechococcus sp. R55.8
CTCACTGCTGCTGCAGCATCAAGGGGCGCAACACCCGGCCATCCCCCACCACAACCACCGTTGACAGCACCTGCTCACCACGGCGGAAGGTAATCGGCACCGATTGGCCTACCGGGGTATTTTGGATGATCTGCTGCACATGTTGCACGGAGGTGACCCGCTGCCCATCCACTCCAATCAAAATATCGCCCTGGGCCAGACCGGCTCGTTGAGCAGGACCATCCTGGAGCAAGCCGACCACCTGCACCCCCTGAACTCGAAGTGCGGGGCCGAACAGACGACGGCTGATGGCGCTCTGGGCTTGCTCGCCGTTCACCGTTTCAATGGCAACTCCAATGAAGCCGTTGCCGACAGCATAGGAGGCAGGCGACCACTGAATCCCGAAGCTGTTGGCGTCGCTGCTGACCTGAACCGTGGAGCCGTGGTGGTTGTAAGCTTCACCCCCAACCGAGTCGCAGGGGTAGGCCACAACTGCATCTGCCAGCAAGAAGGAGATGGGCAGGGCTAGGGCAAGCTTGAACAGATGGGTTGGTTTCTGCATGGTTCGACCCTGGAAACGGTGAAGTAGAAATGAGCTTGAATCCGCGAAGCACTTGGGTGGATGCACCAGCCAGGTGTGGGCAGCTTGCACCGCCCCTCCCTCAGTGATAAACCCAAAATCGCCAACTGTCGATAGGCTTGGCCGTGCTTCTGGGCTGGATCCCAAGGTTTTGCCGGCCTTCCTGTAGCAATTCTTCAAGGTCTTGGGATCCCTGGCAGCACTGGGTTGGCTCGGCGGGGCTCACAAACCGGCAAAGCGATCGGTGGCTTCCAGGAGGGCGGTGCGGATTCCGGGCTCGGTGATGGAATGGCCAGCATCGGGGATCATCCGAAACTCTGCTTCTGGCCAAGCCTGATGCAGCTCCCAAGCAGAGATGGGCGGGCACACCACGTCGTAGCGCCCCTGGACGATCACCGCCGGCAGATGCCGCAGCCGTCCCACCCCCCTGAGGAGCTGATCCTCCGGATCCAAAAAACCGCCGTGGACAAAGTAATGGCACTCAATGCGGGCAAAGGCCTCGGCAAACTCTCCCCGACCAAAGCGCTCGATGAGCTCTGGGCTGGGGATCAACTTGCTGGTGCTGGCCTCCCAAACAGACCAGGCGCGAGCTGCCCTCAGCCGTACCTGGGGATCTGGGTCGTTTAGGCGGCGGTGGTAGGCTGCCAGCAGGTCATCCCGCTCTTCGGGAGGGATCGGCTCCAGGTAATGTTCCCAAGCGTCGGGGAAAAAGTAGCCGGCCCCCGACTGGTAAAACCAGCGGAGCTCAAAAGGGCGCAAGAGAAAAATGCCCCGCAAGACAAACCCTAGGCAGGATTGGGGGTGGGTTTGCCCATAGGCCAGGGCAAGGGCACTGCCCCAGCTGCCCCCGAACACAAACCAGCGATCAATGCCCAGATGCTGGCGCAACTTCTCGATATCCGCCACCAGATCCCAGGTGGTGTTCTCCCGCAGCTCGGCATAGGGGCGACTTTTCCCGCAGCCCCGCTGATCGAACAGCACCACCCGCCAGCGGCTGGGATCGAAATACTGCCGGTAGATGGGATCGATCCCACCTCCAGGCCCCCCGTGCAAAAACACCACCGGCTTGCCTGCCGGGTTGCCGCACTGCTCGTAGTACAGGGTGTGGAGGGAGGAAACCGCCAGAAAGCCTTGATCGTAGGGCTCGATGGGGGGATAGAGATCGCGCGACATAACTTGAAGCTCTGCTGGTCATCACGCTCAAGGTCTGCGCAGGGCAATGGTGGCCTTGGGCGGGATCCCTTCCTGAAAGGTCTCGCCATCGGCAGCCAGGATGACAAATTGCAGCTCCTGACCCGGCTGGGCGCCCAAATTGCTCCAGGGGATGGCCACCTCCAAACAGGCATCCACCACCGCCTTCACTTGATGGCCGATGGCGTGCCAGGTGTGGTACTCCCCTGCCTGCAAGAGCTGGGCTTGCACCTCCGCCGGATGCTGGCCGGTGCCGGGAGGCGGCAGTGACAACCGCAACAGGTGGCGGTAGTGGTAGTTGAGAGGGGCTTCTGCCGGCAATCCCTGCAGGGGAATGGGGCTGTTGACGGTGACGCGGTTGGGATAGAACCACAGCACCAGCAATTGCCTGGGCCGCTGCACCACCGAGTTAAAATCCAGCCGCAGGTAGAGGTTGAAGTGATCAAACCCGTACCAGAGGCGGCGAACGGCGCTGTTGCGGTGCATGGTGCCTCGGGCCGCTCCAATCTCCACCCGCCCCGCTTGGCTCCACTCCCGTTCTGCCGGACGACCGTTGATGGCCGGGTGGATAAACCCCTGCGGCAGGCGATCCCCTAGGCCGTCATGATCCTCCAGGGGAAATTGCAGCACGGTCGGCACCGCCTCTCCCAAAGCAGTGTAGAGCGCCTGCAGGTGCTCCCGAAACAACTGGTCGAAAACGGCATCATGGGCGGAGGAGTGGCCTGCCCCAAACCACCAGAACCAATCGGATCCCTCGGCGGCCCAGAGGGCTTCCCAGGCTTGGGGATTGGCGCGGGGATGATCCTGAATCACCTGGCGGGCCTGAGCCAAGAGCTCCCAAGCGCGGTTTTTCACCGGATCCCCAATCCAGGTGGTGAAGTCCGCCTCGATCCAGGAGCCACTGTGCAGCTGCTCTGCCGGCAAAAACTCAGTGGGAGGAAACTGATCCAGAAACTCGGAGACCGTCACCAAGCGCAGCGCCGGGTGCTGGCTGAGGCGGGTATAGAGGTTTTCCAAGAAGGGCCGGCCATCTTGGGGGTAGTACTCCCAGCAGTTTTCCCCATCCAGAGCGATGGTCACCAGCCAGGGCTGCTCCTGGGGCAGGCGGTTGCGGATGCTCTCCAGATGGCCGATGAGATCTTTGGCGGCAGCATCGGCGGGCATGGCGCTGTAGCTGAAGCCGATCAAATCCGAAAGGCGGTGATCCCGAAAGACGATGGCCAGATCCCCCCGCTCGGTTTCCAGGCGGTAGGGGCGGTAGAGCTTCTCCGGCTCCAGAATGTGGCCCTGCCCATCGCGATGAAAAGGCTGGCCCAGGCTCCACCCCAAAACCCCTTCGTCGGAGATGATCCAATCAAAGCCCTGTTCTTGCACAATCGGCACAATGGCAGGGCTCACCGATTGCTCCGAAGGCCACAGGCCCCGCGGCTCGCGGCCAAAGCGCTCCCGATAGATCTGCTTAGCCCGCTCCAGTTGGGTGTGGACATCCTGCTCCCAGTGAAAGGGGTAGCGAGGTAAGGGCAACCCTGGGCGGGCCACCCGTGCCGAGCGCTCGCTCACCAACAGGGGCAAGATGGGGTGGGTATAGGGGCTGGTGGTCAGCTCCAGTTGGCCGCTGCTCTGCAGTTTGGCGTGTTGGGGCAAGATGGCGCCGAGGATCTGTTGTTGCTTGGCGTAGATCCGCTGCCGATCCGCCAGGGTAAAACCGGATCCCATTTTGATCCAGCCCTCAATCTCAGGATCCTCCTGAAAGAGAGGATCAAACCAAGACAGGTTGTGCCAGGCCAGCAGATCCCCGAAGTCCTGCGGAGTCCAGTACTGCAGACACCAGTTCACCCCCTGAGATTCCCGTTGGTTGTAGAGCTGCCGGTAACGGGGGTAGGGCTCGATCATGGTGGGGTAGTGGCTGTCGAAGAAGCGCTCGACCACAAAGCGCAGTTGATCGGGGCCGAGCTTTTCGACAGGGGATAGGGTCAGTTCCAGGTAAGGATCAAAAGCCGAGCCGGCCACATACTCTTCGATCTGTAGAATCAGGGAGGGCACCAGGTTAATCGTTTGGTGCAAGCGGGGATAGCGCTCCAGCAGCAAGACCAAGTCCAGGTAATCTTTGATCCCGTGTAGGCGCACCCAAGGCATGCGATATTTACCCGCCACCGGACTTTTGTAGAGGGGTTGGTGTTGGTGCCAAACCAGGGCGACGTGCAGCGGGTAGGTCATGGGCGGTACCGGATCCAACCATCACCCGGATACTAGCCCATCTGTCTGGCTCGCGATCGTAAGAAACTCTTGAATGTCTGAGCTCTGCCGGTGTCGATGGCGGTGGGGAAAAGCTTGCCATTCGGCAGATTCCTCAGGAGAATGGCGGCAAATGGAAGAGCTGAGCCATGACTGCCGCTACCCACCTTCTGGAACAGTCGATCGTTGTCTTTTCCCAAAACTATTTGCCCATCAGCCGGGTCAATATCAAGCGGGCAATCGTGCTGCTGCTAACAGGCAAAGCCGAACCGCTCTCGATGATGAATGTGCCGGTGTGGAAGGTGCGCTCCCCCAGCCAGGTCATTGAAGTGCCCGAACATATTCGCCTGACCATCAAGGGCAAAGAGCGCGCTTGGCGCGTGCCCCCTGTGAATCGGCGGGAGGTTTTGCGGCGGGATCACCACACCTGCCAGTATTGTGGCAGCACCCACAATCTGACCTTGGATCATGTCGTGCCCCTCTCCAAAGGGGGATCCCACAGTTGGGACAATGTGGTGACGGCTTGCGAACGCTGCAATCAACGCAAGGGCAACCGCACCCCTGAAGAAGCCAACATGCCCCTGCGCAGCAAACCCCGTGCCCCTCTCCACCCGACGGTGGCTTTTGCGGAGCAGTTCTGGCGCGAACACCAAAGTCGGCAAGAGTGACATCCTCCCGGCGCTCATCCTATGGACAGAGCGCGGGCCACCCTTCCCGTCAGCAGGACGGAGTCCTTACCTCGCGGTCGGGCATTCCTGCCCCACGCCACTTGTCTGGGTCTACAACCCCCGACAGAACAACTGGACAGGCGGTTCCCCTTCCCCAGCCTCCCCCCTAGGCACTGCCAGCTCGCAAAACAACCTCTAATCCACCCAGCACAGTTCCCAAGGCTGAGGCTGAGTCCCGATGCACCCGGTACCGGCATTCAGGGCACTGAGGCCCCCCGACAGCCCAGCTGTTGCTAACCATCCCCCAGCACTTGCAACCGATTTGGCCGCTTCCTTTGGGGTCAACCTTGGCAAAGTCCACCCCACCCTTCTAGCAAACCCACTCCAGAAGGCAGAGAATCTATCCCCAGGCAGCCTCGACGCAATCCTTGGGCAACATCCCCCTTGCCCAGCCCTTGGCCTTGAGGTCTTCCACAAAGA
>NZ_JANSIB010000060.1:0-16534 GCF_047461895.1 Synechococcus sp. R55.8
TCGCTGCATAGTTGAACAGTGATGTTCAGCAGTGTTCAGCGTAAATGTATCAGCCTCGTATCCTCTCCACCAAAATATCCAAAATCTTCGTGATGGGGCCAAGTCAACCTGCTTTTCTCGACAACAGTGCTAGGATTTGTCGATCGAAACAGTGGCACCATGTCCCCAGAGATCCCGACCGGGCCAGACAAAGACGGCCTCTGTCCAAGCGCAGCCTCGTTTGCCATACTGAAGAAAGATTGTAAATATTTGTTAACGCCATGACTGTCTCTGCTTTGGATCCCGCCAACCCCGCCCGTTTACAGGAGATCGCTCAACGCTTGCGCAGCCCGCGTTCTGCGGACCGGATGGTGGCCTTGGCCCAGTTGCGGGATGTGCCGGCAGAGCAGGCGGTGCCGCTGATTTTGCAGGTCATCGACGATGAGAACCTGCAGGTGCGCTCTTTTGCCGTCTTTGCCCTGGGGATCAAGCAAACGGACGCCTGTCTGCCCAAATTGCTGGAAATCCTCACCCAAGACCCGGATTATGGCATTCGCGCCGACGCGGCAGGTGCCCTGGGCTATTTGGAAGATCCGCGGGCTTTTGAAGCTTTAGTGCGTGCTTTCTACGAGGATGTAGAATGGCTGGTGCGCTTCAGTGCCGCGGTGGCCTTGGGGAACTTGAAGGATCCGCGGGCTTACGAGGTGCTTCTGCGAGCCTTGGATGGGCCGGAGGTGTTGCTGCAGCAAGCGGCCATTGCGGCTTTGGGGGAATTGGGGGATCTGCGGGCGTTGGATCGGATTCTGGAGTTTGCCCAATCGGAAGACTGGCTGGTGCGGCAGCGGCTGGCCCAAGCGCTGGGCAATTTGCCTTCCCCCAAGAGCGTTTCTGCTCTCAACTACCTGGCCAGGGATCCCCACGATAGCGTTGCGGCGGCGGCTCTGGATTCGCTGCGGCGCTTGCGGCAAAGGGGCATCTCAGAAACCACCCCTGAGAAGGGATCCGGGCCAGCCAATTCTGAGGAAGGCTAAAGTAAAGATCCCAGCTCAGCTTGTTCCGGGTTCCCCAATCCCCAGAGAGAGGCCTCCTCTGTTTCCGGCTGAGCCTTTCTTTTCCTAGGATCCCTTGCCTTGATGGTTACTAGCCCCCACTCATCGGTTTCACCTGTTGCATCCCCGTCGCGGCCCCGCATTGTGGCGGCCCTTTCTGGGGGTGTGGATAGCTCTACGGTGGCGGCCCTTTTGCAGGAACAGGGCTACGCCGTGGAGGGGGTCACCCTCTGGCTCATGAGGGGGAAGGGGCAGTGCTGTACCGAAGGCTTGGTGGATGCGGCAGCTGTTTGTGAGCAGCTGGGGATCCCTCACCATGTGGTGGATAGCCGCGAGCTGTTTCAGGCCAACATTGTGGACTATCTGGTGGCCGGCTATGCGGAGGGCATTACCCCTCTACCCTGCTCCCAATGCAACAAAACGGTGAAGTTCGGCCCGTTGCTGGCCTATGCCCGCGAAAAGCTGGGCATCTCGCAGATGGCCACCGGCCACTACGCACGGGTGCGCTTTAACGCCGAGCTAGGACGTTACCAACTCCTGCGGGCGGTAGATCGGCAGAAGGATCAGTCCTATTTTCTCTACGACCTCAGCCAAGAGCACCTAGCCCATAGCCTCTTCCCCTTGGGCGAGTACACCAAGGCCCAAACCCGTCAGTTGGCTGCCCGCTACGGGCTGGTTACAGCCGACAAGCCCGAAAGCCAGGATCTCTGCTTGATTGAAACCTATGGCTCGATGCGGAGCTTTTTGGATCAGTACCTTGGGCAAAGGCCAGGGGAAATCGTCGATACCCAGGGGCGAGTGCTGGGATCCCATGAGGGCATCCACCACTACACGGTGGGCCAGCGCAAGGGGTTGGGGATTGCCTCTTCCCGTCCGCTTTACGTGGTGCGCATCGATGCGGCCATGAACCGCGTTGTCGTGGGGGAACGGGAGGAGGCTACCCAGGCTGAAGCGTGGGTAAGCCAAGTTAACTGGGTCTCTATCCCGGCGCCGACGGCATCCTTGGCTGTTGAGGTTCAGGTGCGCTACCGTACCCCCCCAGTGCCCGCCATGGTGATCCCGGAATCGCCAGAGCGGGTAAAGCTGCAGTTTGCCGAGCCGCAGTTTGGGGTCACTCCTGGCCAAGCTGCCGTCTGGTACCACGGGGATCTCCTGCTGGGGGGAGGGATCCTGGAGCGCCCTTCTCCCTAGGCCAACTGCAACTTCCCTCTCGCCAGGGGGGAAGGATTGGGGGTGAGGGCAAGCCAAACTACGCTGCTTGCGCTTGCAGCTGCTGCAGGGATCGGAACAGGAGCACTGTATAGATATCGAGGATAGGCGCAACTGCCGTGGCGGCAGCATTCCCAACCACAGCCGCACCTAGGGTATCTCCCAGGATCCCCCCAACAGAAAACGAAATCAGGATCGCGATGCCGAAGATCAAACCCACAGCCAGAAATGCCCAAAACACCCCCCACCAACGGCCCCTGACGAGGTTCCAACTGTAGCCCAACCCTTCTGTGGCCCCTTTGTCTTCCAGGACAATCGCGCAGAGCGTGAAAGCCAGCCTTATCCCCCAGTAGATGCCGGGAAGTACAAGCAGCAGCATCCCCAGCGAGACAATCAGCACCAGCAGGATGCTGCCGAATACCAGAGGCACTGCCCTAGAGACAGCCCGATCCAGGCTGTTGCCCAGCGGGGGAGTGCGCTGCTTCAAGTGCTGATCCACCAGCCAAAAGGCTGCCCCTGCCAGGATGGGCAGGCCGATCAGGCCATAGGCCAAGTTGAGGATCCCCCCGAGAAGTGGGGTCAGCTCCGTGACGATGGCCATGATAAAGCCTGGAGAGGCCAGGATCAGCAACGGCCCATAGATGGGGCCTACCATCTCGAATGACCGCTGCAGGAGCCGGATGGGACTGAGGGTAGCGTTTTGCATGACAGAGGGATCCTCGTGGGCAGCCAAGTCCACCCCCTTCATACCACGGGATCTCACCTAGGACATCTTGGGTTGAGCCGAAATCCCAAAAAGGGATCCCTTCTCATCTCAAAGCTAGGCACGGGGAGCACCCTTTTTGCTATCCCCAATGGGGGCAAAAGCGGAAACTAGGAGGCTGCTTGCCCCTTCAATCGTTGCAGGGATCGGAACAGGAGAACCACATAGACCCAGAAGATGGGCACAACGGCTGTGGCAGCGGCAGCCGCAACCATTCTCACCCCAAAGTCGCCAACATCAGCCACAACTATGACAAATCCAACTATCAATCCACCCGCAAAACCAAGAATCAAGCCCAGGACCAGAAGGGCCCAAAACACGCCCCACCAACGACCTTTGACGAGATTCCAACTGTAGCGCAGCCCTCCTGTAGTTCCTTGATTTTCTAGAGCAATGGCACAAGGTGTGAGGGCCAGCTTAACCCCTACATAAATGCCTGGAATGATCAGAAAGATGGAGGCAAGGGAAGAGAGGAGTGCTGCTAAGAGGGTGCCCAGAACTAGAGGCACTGCCTTCGAGACAGCTCGGTTGAGGCTGTTGCCCAGCAGGGGAGCTTGCCGCTTCAGGTGCTGATCCACCAGCCACAAGGCTGCTCCAACTAGGATCGGTGCAACAATGCCATAGGCCAGTTGGAGGATCCCCCCGAGAAGTGGGGTCAGCTCCGTGACGATGGCCAGAATAAAGCCTGGAGAGGCCAGGATCAGCAGCGGCCAGTAGATGGGGCCTACGACTTCAAACGACCGCCGCAAGAGCAGAATCGGGTTAAGGGTGGCGTTGTGCATGGCGGAGAGATCCTCCTGGGCAATCCGATCCACTCCCTTCATACCACGGGATCTCACCTAGGACATCTCGGGTTGAGCCGAAATCCCAAGAAGGGATCCCTTCTCATCTCAAAGCCAGGCACGGGGAACCCCCTTTTTGCTATCCCCAATAGGAGACCGCCTGCCCCTTCAATTGTTGCAGGGATCGGAACAGGAGCACGACGTAGACATTCAGGATAGGCACGACTGCCGTGATGGCAGCAATCCCAGCCACAGGGCTTCCAGCTTCCACGATTCTGTCAGCAAAGGTCTCAGCGGAAGGCGAAATCACACCTACCGTGAAGCCAAAGATGAAAGCTCCAGCAAAAGGTGCCACAATCATTGCCATGAAGACAACCATAAGAAGTGCCCAAAACACTCCCCACCAGCGACCCTTGACAAGGTTCCAACTGTAGCCCAACCCTTCTGTGACTCCTTTGTCTTCCAGGACAATCGCGCAGAGCGTGAAAGCCAGCCTTATCCCCCAGTAGATGCCGGGAAGTACAAGCAGCGGCATCCCAAGCAAGACAATCAACACCAACAGGATGTTGGCGAATACCAGAGGTACTGCCTTCGAGGCAGCTCGGTCGAGGCTGTTGCCCAGTAGGGGAGCTTGCCCCTTCAGGTGCTGATCCACCAGCCACAAGGCTGCTCCGCCCAGGATAGGGGCAACAATGAGGACGTAGGCCAAGTTGAGGATCCCTCCGAAAAGTGGGGTCAGCTCCGTGACGATGGCCGGAATAAAGCCTGGAGAGGCCAGGATCAGCAGCGGCCAGTAGATGGGACCTACCAACTCAAACGACCGCTGCAGGAGCGGGATTGGGCTAAGGGTGGCGTTTTGCATGGCGGAGGGATCCCTGTGGGCGATGAAGTCCACCCCCTTCATACCACGGGATCCCAGCTTTGGTTCGGGGAGTAGAGTTAAGAAAGTCTACATTGCTTTTTTTTACAGATCTAGGCCGATTTTTGCAGGATCCATGCCGCTGCCTGTTCGCCGCTGCGCAGGGATCCCTCGAGGCTGCTCTGGTGGGTGTATTCCCCGGCCCAAAGGAGGCCCGGCAGGCCGCTAAAGGTGGGAACCAGATGCTGCTGAAAGCCGGGGGGTTGTACAAACTGGGCAAAAGGGATCCGGTACACCCGCAGCAGGCGCAGTTGCTCCAAGGGGGCTTTATCGCTACGCGACGCTGCCGCGACGGGGAAGTAAGTTTGCAGCTCGGCCCGGCAGGCTTGGGCCAGTTCCTCGTCCCTCAAGGGGGGATCCCCTAGCACCACCACCGAATACAGGTGTTGGCCAGGAGGAGCCAGCGCCGGGCTGATGCGGGTAAGTTGGACCCAATGGTTGATCCAGCCCTGGCCGGTGGCGTTGAGGTACAAGTAGGCGCCGCGGCTGAGGGAAAAGGGGGCGCAGAAGTAGAGACAGGTCACCGCTCGCCCCTGGGTGGGAATGGGGGTGGGGGCTTGAGGGCACAGCTCCGCCTGCCAGGCCCGTGCCTGAGGGGCATCAGTAGCACAAACTACCCACTCGGCAGGGATCTCTTCACCCTTGGCGGTGCGGATCCCGCGCACTTTCCCGTCTTCTGCCAGGATGCGCTCCACCTGGGTTTGGTAGCGGATCTGTTCGGGGGACAGGTGACCGGCCAGTTGTCGGGCCAGCTCTCCCATGCCCAAGGCCGGGGTGACGATGGAGCCCTCAGCCATCATCTTGAAATAAAAGGCAAAGAGGCGGGCGCTACTGCCCAGATCCGGATCTAGAAGGATCCCGCGGAAAAAGGGGTAGAAAAAGTGCTGGCAGATCTGTTGGGAAAAGCCGTACTGCTCCAGAAACTCCCGCAGCGAGCAATCGGATCCCCCTAGCCCTTCTTGAAAAACCTGCTCCGGGCTGCGGCGCGCCAGCTCGGATCGCAATTGCAGCACCTTGAGCTTGTCCCCAAAGCTGGCCAAGGGGTTGAGCAAAGAGGGGAGAAGGCTGGACAGATCCCGTAGGGGATCCCCCAACAGCCAGCAGCGACCGGGTTGAGCCAAAATAGCGCCGGGCCGGTAGGGACGGGGATCGAGCTTGCCCAGATCCAAATGCTGTCGCACTTTGGGATAGGCGGTGAACAGCACCTGAAAACCGCGATCCAGGCGAAAGCCATCCACCTTGTCGGTACGCACCCGCCCCCCAGGGCCATCGCTTTTTTCCAGAACCAGGACATCCCTCCACCCCGCCTGGCTCAGCACTTTGGCGCAAGCCAAGCCGGCCAGCCCCGCCCCAATGATGACAACTTTGCCCATGCTCTGCCGGGATCCCTTCTTCGTCGAGTATTTTATCTGCTTGGATCCCACTAGGGCTGAGCTGGGTCGGCTGGCCCCCAAATGCGAATTGAGCCATCGGCGCCACCACTGAGAAGGGTCTGCCCATATCGCTGCGCGACGCTTCCGCGACCGGGGCCAAACAGCAAGACGCTCACCATCCAAGTCTGGCCGCCCAGGGTGCGCAACTGTTCTCCGCTGCGCAGATCCCAGAGCTTGATCTGGTGAGCGCGGTAATCGGTGCCGCTGGCGAGCAAGCGGCCATCAGGGCTGAGGGCAAGGGCGGCCAAGCCGGACAAAGTCTGGGGCAAGGTGCGCTCCAAGGATCCCGTGCCCAAGTTCCAGACCAAGATGCCACCGGTACTGCCAGCGAGCAAATAGCGGCCATCTGGACTCAGAAGCACCTGCTCGATGGGGTAGTCGGCCTTTAGGGTTTCCAGCAAGGCCCCGCTGCCAGGATCCCAAAGGTGAACGGTGGGATCTCCATTGGCGGCCACCAAGATCCAAGGGGGGATCCCTTCAGATTGGTGGGAAGTATTCATACGGGTAGGTCTTGGGCCAAAGGCCACTGCTGTAATGCCAGCCCTCTGAGGGGTCTCCTGGGCGGCAGCAGTGGGAGGCGCCAGGGTGCGGATCAACTGGCCGTTGTCGGCCTGCCAAAGGCGGATGGTGCGGTCGGCGCTGCCACTGGCGATCCAGCGACCCTCTGGGCTGATGGCGACGCTATTGATCAGCTCCGTGTGTCCCTGCAACTGCAACCGTGGCACCCCATCCCCCGGCGGGAGAGCCGGAAAATCCCAGACGCGCACTGTTTTGTCGGCCCCCCCACTGACCAGAAAAGTGCCATCCGGGCTGATGGCCAACGCTTCGATGGATCCCTTGTGGCCTGCTAAGGTTTGGAGAAGTTCACCGGCGTGGGGATCCCAAAGCCGGATCATGCCGTCGTCTCCCCCGGCAGCAAGGAGATTTCCATCCGGGCTGATGGCCAGAGCAGTGACGGCGACAGGGCCTTCCAGCGTAGCCTTGAGCTGCAAAGACTTGGCCCAGTCTGCCGGGTCGTTATCGCTACGCGACGCTTCCGCGACCGTGACGGCGGTGGGGACGGAGGCATGAGAACCGTTCTCGCGAGTAGGACGGAGTCCCAGGCCGTTGCGCTTTGCCGGGCCAGAGGATCCCGTTCTCGTGAGGGGGACAGAATCCTTGGGCTCCCCCCGCAGGCCAAGGTTCGCCCTCATCTGCCATACCCCTGCTACCGTCAACGCCAGCAAAGCCGCCAAGCTGCCTCCTGCCCAAACCGGTGGGATCCGGGGACGCGCCCGCAGCGATACCGGAGAACGCGGTGGGGTGGTTGGCTCCTGTAAGGGCTCGGCGGCGACAGGGCTGGGCTGGGACAGGAGTTCGGCGGCAGGGGGGCTCTCGGCGGGGGGCAAAGCCTGCAAAGCGGCCAGAGCTGCTGTTGCTGAAGGAAAGCACTGTTGTGGGTTGCAGCTCACCAAACGATCCAGAAAAGCAGCAAAAGGAGCGCTAGTAGAGGCCAGATCGTGCCAGCGCAACTCCCCCGTCAACGGGTCGCGAAACAGCTTCTGGGGCGGGATCCCGCAGAGGGCCTGCAGGGCAATCAGCCCAAGAGCATAGAGGTCGCTGCAATGCCTGGGGCCATAGGGGTTCCCGAAGCCAGAGCCGGAAAAAGCCAGACCCTGTTCCTCACCCCCCCACTTCAACAACACCCATCGGCCATCCGCCTGACGGTAGATCAAGCGAGAGGGCTGCAGGTTGCAGCAGCTCACCCCTTCCCCATTCAGGAAGGCCAAGGTTTGTAGCACATCTTGCAACAAGGCTCGTACCTCAGCCTCTGTCCAGTCGTGCCCCCAATGGCAGTGCATTTGGCGGGACGGAGTCGTTAGCTGGCCCCTCTCGGTTGCGTTACCTAGCAATAGAGCTTGTTCCAGGGTGGGCCCTTCAACCCATTCTTCCACCCAATAAAACTCCCCCTCTTGCTCAAAGCAGGCCAACAGGCGGGGGATACCCTCGTGGGATCCCAGGTGCTCCCGCAGCGCCACTTCTTGCTGAAAGAGATGCCGTAGCGAGGCGGAGTCCTCACTGTGTTCGCGGTGCGGAGCATTTTGGCCGGCCTGCCAGCGTTTGAGCACCACCCGAAGCCGCTCAGGATGATGGCTATCCTGTGCCAAGTAGGTTTGTCCGCTGGATCCCAGTGCTTCCAAGATCTGATAGCGGCCACCCAGGGTCTGCCCTACCATGGGGAGAGTGCGAACCTTTTCCTTCCGACCCATCATGCCATAGCGACGTGAGACTCAGGCTAACCGTTCACCCTTGCGTTCACGGTGCGGAGCGCCTGGGTGGGATAGAGTCCTCGCCGCATCAGTCCTCCACCGCCATGGCTGAGGTGAGCAGAGCAAAAAGCGAAAGGAGATCCCGACAGCCGCTTTCGGTCAACTTTCTCCCTGGAGCAGGCTGAGTTGCTCAGCGACCTGGGGGATGTTGTTGCAAAACCTGCTTCAAATATCGCCCTGTATGGGATCCGGGGTGCTCAGCCACCTGTTCTGGAGTGCCAACGGCGATGATCTGGCCGCCGCGGTCGCCGCCCTCTGGCCCCAAGTCAATAATCCAATCAGCACAGCGGAGAATGTCCAGGTTATGCTCGATCACCAGCACGGTGTTGCCTGTATCCACCAGCCGTTGCAGGACGTTCAAGAGCTTGTGGACATCGTAAAAAGACAAGCCGGTGGAGGGCTCATCCAGCAGATAGAGGGTTTTGCCGGTGGAGCGGCGGGCCAGTTCTGCGGCCAGCTTGACCCGTTGCGCTTCCCCACCGGAGAGGGTAGGAGCTGGCTGGCCCAGCTTGATGTAATCGAGGCCCACATCGGCCAAGGTCTGCAGGATCTTGGCGGCAGGAGGCAGGGCAGCGAAAAACTCCAGCGCCTCCCCCACCGTCATATCCAGGACTTCGGCGATGTTCTTGCCCTTGTACCTGACCTGCAGGGTTTCGCGGCTGTAACGGCTGCCCCCGCAGACTTCGCAGGTGACGTACACATCGGGCAGGAAGTTCATTTCAATCACGTTCACCCCCTGCCCTTTGCAGGCTTCACAGCGCCCCCCCTTGACATTGAAGGAAAAGTGGCCGGATGGGTAGCCTCTGGCCTTGGCATCCAAGGTTTGGGCAAAGGTTTGGCGGATGGGATCAAACAAACCCGTGTAGGTGGCAGGGTTGGAGCGGGGGGTACGGCCAATGGGAGATTGGTCGATGACGATCACCTTGTCGATGTGTTCGATGCCCTCAAGTTCTCCCATCTCCGCGGGTTGGGGCACCTTGTGTCCAAGATGGTGCTGCAGGGCAGGGTAGAGCAATTCGTTGACCAAGGTGGATTTGCCGGAGCCGGAGACGCCTGTAACACAGACCAACTTGCCCAGAGGGATCTCCACATCGATGTGCTTGAGGTTGTTTTTGTGGGCATTGGTGAGCTTGAGGGCAACCGCTTTCCCAGCCCGCCGCTGCGCAGGGGTAGGGATCCGCAGCCGCCCCGAAAGATAAGCTCCGGTGATGGAGCGCTCGCAGGCCATGATGTCCGCCAGGGATCCCTGGGCCACCACTTCCCCCCCGTGGATGCCGGCCCCAGGGCCGATATCGACGATGTGGTCGGCGGCACGGATGGTTTCTTCGTCGTGTTCCACCACGATCAGGGTGTTGCCCAGATCTCGCAGGCGAAACAGGGTTTGCAACAGGCGCTCGTTGTCCCGCTGGTGGAGGCCAATCGAGGGTTCGTCCAACACGTAGAGCACCCCCGTCAAGCCGGAGCCCATCTGGCTGGCCAGCCGGATCCGCTGCGCTTCGCCCCCGGAGAGGGTCATGGCCGGACGGGCCAGCGTTAGGTAGTCCAGGCCCACATCCACCAGAAACTGCAGCCGGGTTTTGATCTCCCGCAGCACCAGCTCGCCGATCTGCACTTGTCGCGGGGTAAGTTTCAACTGCTCCAGGCGGTGCAGGCAGTCGCGGATGGAGATCTCGGTGAGATCCGTGATGCGGTAGCCGCCGATGCGCACGGCCAGAGCTTCCGGCTTGAGACGGGATCCCCCACAGGCGGAACAGGGACGGTAGGTGAGGTAGGCTTCCAGCTTTTGCCGATAGATTTCGGAAGTGGTTTCCTGGTAGTGCCGCTGCAATTGGGGAATCACCCCCTCATAGCGGCGATAGTACCCCCGGCCTCGGTACTGAGATTCTACCTCGGCGATGTAGACCTCCTGGTCGGCGCCGTAGAGGATGATCTGCTGTTGCTGGGGGGTGAGATCACACCAGCGGCTGCTGAGGTCAAAGCCAAAAGCCTTGGCGGCTCCCGCCAACAAAGCCAGATAGTAGGGGTTCTCCCGCTCTGCCCAAGGGGCGATGGCCGCGTACAAGGGGAGCTTGGGATCGGGCACGATCCGCTCGGGGTCGAAGATGGGCTCAAAACCCAGCCCGTGGCAGACAGGACAGGCCCCAATCGGCGAGTTGAAGGAAAACAGGCGCGGCGACAGCTCGCCCATCACCGAACCGTGCTCCGGGCAGGCAAATTGCTCAGAAAAAATCAGCTCCGTTGGCTTGCTGTTCAGGTATTGCCCCGCCGACTCGGCCACCTTTTGCAGCAGCTGTTCTCGCTCCTCTTCCCGCGGCAGCAGCTCCACCACCGCAATTCCTCCCGACTGGCGCAGGCAGGTTGCTAGAGAATCGGCCAGTCGCTCCGCTATGTCGGGGCTCTTGACCAGCCGATCCACCACAACCTCAAGGGTGTGGGTTTTGTTTTTGGCTAACTCGATCTCCTCGCTCAGATCCCGCACCTGGCCGTCGATGCGCACGCGCACAAACCCTTGCTGGCGCAAGCTTTGCAACAGGTTGGCATGGGTGCCCTTTTTCCCCTTCACCACCGGCGAGAGCAACTGAAACCGCGTCCGATCCGGCAGGGCCAGGATCTGATCCACAATTTGATCCACCGTCTGGGGGGCGATCACCCGGTTGCAATGGGGGCAGTGAGGGATCCCAGCTCGCCCATACAGAAGCCGCAGGTAGTCGTAGATTTCGGTAACGGTGCCGACGGTGGAACGGGGGTTGTGGCTGGTGGACTTTTGATCGATGGAGATGGCCGGACTCAGCCCTTCGATGCGATCCACATCCGGTTTGTCCAGTTGCCCCAAAAACTGTCGCGCATAGGCGCTGAGGGATTCCACATAGCGCCGCTGTCCCTCGGCAAAGATGGTGTCGAAAGCCAAGGAGGACTTGCCAGAGCCGGAGACGCCGGTGAACACCACCAGGCGATCGCGCGGGATCCGCAGCTCGACATTCTTGAGGTTGTGCTGCCGCGCCCCCACCACGTGAATTTCGTTTTGGCTGGACATCTCACCACCTTTTCGCGCAGCGTGTCACAGGTATCCCGTCGAGACCGGCGAGTAACAAAATCTTAACGATTCTTAGTTGACGATTCTAATGCTCTTCGCTTTGTCCAAAAGGGGATCCCAGGGAGGGCAAACCGGTAGCAAAAAAGACTTGGCTATGCTGGAAAGGATTGAATCCCAAGGGCCATGACCTGGACACTGCCATCCGTTCAAAAGGTGTTTGTTTACCTGTTGGTGGGGATCGCCTTCACGGCCCTTTGTCTGGGGGATCAGGCTCTGTCGCCACCGGTCATTGCCGTTTGCTTGGCCGCAGGGGCCTGCAGTTGGTTTTGGGAGCCGCCAAGGATTGCTTTTGCCCGCTATGCCCCCCTGTGGATGCCCCTGACGGTGGCGGTGTTGCTTAGCCTGCTGGCTTTGGTTATCTTTGGGATCCTTCCCTTTTCCGATGGGGCCATTGGCTTGGTGCTTTACCTAACGGGGGCCAAGCTGTTTCAGCGGGAACGGGCAGCCGATCACATCCAGTTGGCGGTGCTGTCTCTGCTGCTGATGGCCATTGCCACCCTGTTCAACGAAGACATCAGCTTTGGGCTGCTGTTTTTGCTGTACGTGGGGGTAGGGCTAATCAACCTCACCCTTTACCACCTGCGCCTGCAAGCAGAGCAGCACCCGCAGGCAGCCAGCCAAACCCGTGGCATCAACCTCAACTTTTTGGGCTTTCTCGGATCCCTGGCTTTGCTGGCGGTGATCCTGTCCGTGGCTTTGTTTTTCTTGTTCCCGCGGGTCAGTTTAGGAATTCTGGGTCGCCAGGCCCGCTCGCCGGTGATGACCACCGGCTTTGCCGAGGAAGTCAGCCTGGGAGCATTCGGCACCCTCAAAACCGATAACACCGTTGTCATGCGGGTGGAGTTCCCGGCAGGGGTGCCGCCCCAGGTGGAGTCTCTCTACTGGCGTGGCATGAGCTTTGATCGCTACGACGGGCGGGCTTGGTCGCGGACGCTAGACCGCTTCATCCCCATTTTCCCCAACGCAGCAGGGGTATTTGATCTCTCTGCCTCCAGCTTGATCCCCACTGCTCCCGACCTGCTGCTTCTCCCCTTGGAGCAGCTTATCTATCTGGAGCCGCTGGTCACCAACACCGTTTTTGGGGTGGCCCCGCTGGTGGAGATGGAATGGCTGGAGCGGGGCGGAGCAGCGACGGTGCAACAAGCTTGGCAACGGCAGAATCGCCGCCTCATCCTGAGCGAGACCGGAGATGTTGGCCATTCTCTGCCTCGGCAGGTGCCCCATCTTTACCGCGCCCGGAGCCGGATCTCAAGGGAGTTAAGCCCGCGCTTGCGCCGGCTAGGCCACGCGGAGCTGTTCAGTGCTCTCGACCCAGTCCAACAGGCAGCCTATCTGCAGTTGCCAGCAGACCTGGATCCGCGCATTCCCGCCTTGGCTGAAGACGTTACCGCTGGGATCCCCGATGTCTTTGGCAAGGTGACGGCTTTGCAGAACTACCTGCTGGAGAACTACGCCTATACCACCGATCTGCCGGATCCCGGCCCTGAACCGCCTTTGGAAGCCTTTCTGTTCACCCATCGGCGGGGCCACTGCGAATATTTCGCCACAGCCCTGACGATACTGGCCCGCAGCATTGGCATCCCGGCCCGGATGGTGAATGGCTTTTTGGGCGGGCGCTGGGTGGCGCAGGAAAATTATCTGGCAGTGCGCAATGCCGACGCCCATTCCTGGACGGAGATCCCCTTTGGCCCCTACGGCTGGGTCATCTTTGACGCTACGCCGGCAGAGGCTAATGTTAGTCAGCGGCAGAGCTGGTGGGATCCCCTTCAAGATTTCTACGACAGCTTGCGCTTCCGCTGGTTTAAGTACGTCATCCAGTACGACCTATCCACCCAGCAGCAGATCTGGCGGCAGATTCAGGAGATGGCCAGCGCTGTAGCCGCCTCTCCGGATCGAGAGGATGTCGGTGCTGGCTTCCGTCGCAGCCTGGTTGCCTTGGGGCAAACGTTGCAGCAGAATGGCCTGCCGGTGTTGGGGGTGGTTTTGATCACCGGATCCATGGCCTATTGGGGTCGCCGCCGCCGCTATCGGGCTTTGCGCTGGCAGGATGGGGGGTGGATTCTGTTGGCCACTGCCGGCAATGGGGTTTTGCTGGGATCCCTGTGGCAGCCTCCGCCCCCCTGGCCCACCTGGATGGTTGGCCTCTTGCTACCGAGTCTGGCCTTTGCTGGGATGCGCTGGATCCCGGCGGCTCTACCCAAGTCGCAGCAGCGCCGCCAGCTTATCTCAAGGCTTTATCTGCAACTGCGGGATCTGGCGACGGCGGTGGGGATCCCAGCCCACCTAGGCCCTGAGGCCTGCCTGGAACACTTGCGCCACTCCGATTTGCCACAAGCCCAGTTGGCCATCCAGTTCTTGGAGCGCTACATGGAGGTGCGCTTCGGTGGGATCCCGTTGGAGGTGGGGGAACTGCAGCGCTGGCAGCAGCAACTCAGACAGCTTAGGCAAGCATGGCAGCCACTGGCCAAAAACCCCGCCATCACCTCCAGAAGAGCCACTTGACGAGAGGGACGGCTGCGCCTTAGAACAGGTACCCCAAAAGCCCTGCGAGAAGCCTTGACAGTTATGAGACAGTTAAGAGATAGTTAACGTTAGTTATAGACCCCGTAAGCTGCACTGTCAGACGGGGAAATCGCTCAGTGGCGCACTCGCTTCAGGCACGTTTCGCGCTGCTGCGTTGCTATGCCCTTGCAAACTCATCTGAAGCTGTGTTACGTTTCTAACGTTCAGCTTCGAACGAGCAAGGGCGTGTTAGCTATGCGTAGCTATTCTTTGAGGGCGGCTTTGGCTGCAACTTTGTGTCTGCTGTCCTCGTCAGTTTTTTCCTCTAGTGTGGCTCAAGCGGCGCCTAAGCCAACCGGCAACGGTGCAATCTTCTTTCACCCAGATGGAACCTCAGCTTCCCACTGGGACATTACGCGCATTCTCCACTACGGCCCTGATGGCTTTCTGAACTGGGATCGTCTCCCCGTGATTGCCCCCTATCGCGGGCACCTTCTTGACCAGCTTGGAGGAACTTCCAACGCCGGAGCGGTGATCCATGCCACGGGAACCCGTGCCCACGCCAAGAGCTTTGGGTTGGATCCGGACGGCAAAGAGTACCCCTCTGCCAACGGCACCCTGAACACGATCATGGAAGATGCCGTGGCGGCAGGCTTGGGTACGGCTCTGGTGCAAACGGGATCCATCATTGAGCCGGGGACGGCTGCCTTCGTTGCCAAAGCTGCCAAGCGCAGCGACTATGAGGAGATTGCCCTGCAGGTGGTGGAGTCAGGGGTAGACATCATCCTCGGCGCTGGCGAGGAATGGCTGCTGCCGGAAGGTGTCCAGGGCCGCTTTGGCCAAGGGAAGCGCAAGGATGGCCGCAACCTGATTGAGGAGGCCAAGAAAAAGGGGTACGCCGTTGTCTACACCCGCGACGAGCTGCTCAAGCTGCCGGCAGATGTCTCCAAGGTTTTGGGGGTGTTCAACGTCGAGGACACCTTCTACGACAAGCCTGAAGAAGAGTTGCGGAAAGAAAACTTGCCCAACTACATCGCCAGCGCCCCCACCATTGCCGAGATGACCGAATTTGCCCTGGCGCGGATCTCCCGCAATCCTAAGGGCTTCTTCGCCGTCATCGAAGAAGAGGGCACTGATAACATGTGCAACAACCTCAATGCCTCTGGCTGCCTGGAGGCCATGAAGCGGGCCGACGATGCCATCGGGGTGATTCTCAACTTTATCGAGAAGAATCCCAAGACCTTCATGATCACCACCAGCGACAGCAACGCCGGTGGCATGCAGTTGGTGGATGTCGAGTCCGCCGATGAGCCGTTGCCCCCTACTGACCCCGAAGGCAGTGGTGCCCCCATTGACGGAGTTGACGGCACCGGTAGCAAGCCGTTCATTTCCGCTCCCGACAAAAATGGCAAGCGCTTTCCCTTTGCCGTGGCTTGGGCTACCGGAGATGACGTCGGCAGTGGAGTCATTGCTCGCGCTGCGGGCTTGAACGCCCAAGAGTTGGTGCCGACCACCGGGATCCTGAACACGGACATTTATCGGATTCTCTACTTCGTGCTCTTCGGGGAGCGCATCCCCAGCGAGCTGAAGCCCTAGTGTCTGCTGTGGTCACCTGCCTTGGGCGGGTGTTTGCCCCACAAGCTCTGTCCGTCACGGGGGATCCATCCAGTGGATCCCCTTTTTTTATGAGAACCACATAACGGCGAAGGGGCTAGCTCAGCAAAGCAGATAGACGTAGTTCATTTTGCGTTAGAACTGTACTACAGTGGGCTATCATGGAGCCGAGACTGTCCTTTGGGTTTGAGTTTGTTCCACCAACGCGAACTGCGATCTTCAACCATGCCCACTCCCGCTGACTCCTCTCCATCCCCCCTTCTCCAAAGCGACGAGGTTCTCAAGCCTGAGGACTCTGTTCCGCTGAGGGGGACGGTATTGGCGGCCCGTGAGCCTTTTTTGGGGCTGTTGCGGGATCTGGCGCGGGCCTACCAAGCTTTTGAAAATTACGCCGGGGTTCACATTCGGCAAATGGGGCTGACGGCCCCCCAATTCGATGTGTTGGTTACCCTTGGCAATACCCCTGGGATGACCATGAATGTCTTGGCCCAAAAAACGCTGGTGACCAAAGGGACACTGACCGGCATTGTGGATCGCCTGGAACAAAAAGGGCTGGTGCGCCGGGAAGTGCCCCCGGAAAACCGACGCTGCTTTAAGGTCGTGCTGACAGAAGCGGGGGAAAAACTGTTTGAGGAAATTTTCCCGGCCCACGTCGCCTACTTGAAAGAGCGCTTCCAAAAGCTGGATCCCTCGGAGATGGCGCAGATCCAGGCTTGCCTTAAAAAACTGCAGGCTATTTTCTAGCGCTTTCAGCTAGAAATCGCAGGAGCCCCGCACTGTACCCGTAGGGTCAGTGCCGGGAGGAATGCGAGGTTACAATAGAACTATGACCCAAGTCCTGACCGTATCCTGCAAGCTCAAGGTGTCCCAGTCGCAAGCCG
>NZ_JANSIB010000061.1:0-16434 GCF_047461895.1 Synechococcus sp. R55.8
AAAGACGCTTTCAGTCGCGTCAGCGTTGCGTAGCAAAAACGTGGGTCAATCATCGCATCTCCAAAGCTATTGTCTCTAGGGCAAAGGCGACAAATAGCGCTCTTGCTCTGGAAGACCTGACAGGGATTCGGGAAAGGGTCAATCAACAGCCACGCAGCAAGACAGAGCGTAGGCGGGCAAATAGTTGGGCGTTTTATCAACTCCGTCAATTTTTGGAGTACAAGGCTCTGCGTGCGGGGGTTGCTCTGATTCTTGTTCCGCCTGCCTACACGTCGCAGACCTGCCACCGGTGTTTGCACATTCATCCCGACCCTGCGCAATCCTATCGCAGTGGGAAGCAGTTTAAGTGTGGACACTGTGGATGGGAAGGGGATGCGGATTTGAATGGTGCGAATGTGATTGCGCTTTTGGGGGCTGTCGTAAACCAGCCTAGAGGTTCGGGCTTGTTTTGTTCTCTGGTAGAGCATAACAGGCTCAGGGCTACTGAAAGCCCGCGCTACACTGCTAAGGCGGTGTAGGGTCGGGTAGTTTACATCGAGTCTGCCAGCGTTCCTCGTTCTTTCAGACCTATGACCCAATTCTCAGCTTCGTGGCTCAGTCGGCTCTCCTTTTTGCGAGGGCTGATCTTCATCTTGGCCGTGGTGGTTGCCCTCGTTTACTTGGGCTTCAGCCGGGAGGTTCGCCTTGGCCTTGACCTCAAGGGAGGAACCCAGCTCACGCTACAAGCTGTGCCCACCGAGGAGGTGCCTGAAATCACCCCCGAAGTGATGCAGGGGGTAGAGGCCGTCATCCAGCAGCGGATCAACGGGCTGGGGGTGGCTGAGCCTCTGGTGCAGATCAGCGGCCAAGACCGCCTGTTCGTGCAGTTGCCGGGGGTGGCGGATCCGGATCGGGCCATTGCTCTCCTTGGAGATACAGCCCAACTGGAGTTTCGCAAGGGCTTGGTTCCCGTCGGCGCGCTGCCCCGCAACGAGCGGGGAGAGATAACAGCGGGGGAGGATCCGGATACTCTGTTTGAGCGGGTCGGCCTCACCGGGGATCTGCTGCGCAATGCCTATCCCCAAGCCCCTCGCCGCGGATCCCAGAGTTGGGAGGTGCTGCTGGAGTTCAAGCCGGAGGGGGCAGAAAAATTTACTCAGCTCACCCGAGATCTGGCCGGAACAGAACGTCCATTGGGCATTTTTCTGGACGACGTGTTGATCAGTGCCCCGATCGTGGGGCCGGAGTTTGCCCGCACCGGCATCACCGGCGGGACGGCGGTGATCACGGGCAATTTTACGGTGGAAACCGCCACTGACTTGGCGGTCAAGCTCAGGGCAGGAGCGCTGCCGGTTCCCATTCAGGTGATTGAAAATCGCACTGTCGGGGCCACTTTGGGGGAAGTGAGCGTGCGCCGCAGCCTCTATGCCGGGATCGGGGGCCTGGTGCTGGTTTTCCTCTTTATGGTGGCCTACTATCGCCTGCCAGGGCTGATTGCGGACATTGCTCTGCTTATCTACGCCCTCTGTACCTTTGCTCTCTTCCAACTGCTGGGGGTAACCATGACTCTGCCGGGGATCGCCGGCTTTATCCTCAGCATCGGCATGGCGGTGGATGCCAATGTGCTGATCTTCGAGCGCATCAAAGAAGAGTTGCGGGCCGGCAAATCCATCTACAAGTCCATTTCGGAAGGGTTTAACCGCGCCTTCAGCAGCATCCTGGACAGCAATGTGACTACCCTTTTGGTCTGTGGCGTGCTTTTCTGGCTGGGGATGGGACTGGTGAAAGGGTTTGCGGTAACCCTGGGCATTGGCATTCTGGTGAGCTTCTTTACGGCCATCACCTGCACCCGTAGCCTGCTCTTGGCGGCAATGGGGATCCCCAGCTTGCGCAAACCTGAGTTTTACGGCGTTCGGATGGAGGCGGCCCAATCATGACGGCTCAAGAGCTATCCCCCGTAGATCCTGCCTCTCGGTTGCTCGACTATCGCTTCGACATTGTTGGACGGAGCAAGCTGTGGTTCAGCTTGTCCTTGGCGGTGCTGCTGGTGGGGCTGGTCAGCATGGCCTTTTCCCTGGCTTCTCTGGGAACTCCCCTGCGGCTGGGGTTGGATTTTTCCGGCGGCACCTTGCTGGATCTGAGCTTTGAGCGGCCTGTCACCACCGAGGAGCTGCGACGGGCGCTGCAGGAACACAACCTGGGCACCAGCATCATCCAGCTGGACACCCAAACGGGGCAGGAAGCCCTGATCCGCATGCCCCCCTTGACTGAGCAAGAGCGGCTGGCCGTGGAAGCCACCCTGCGGCAGGAGATTGCTCCCTTCGAGCGCAACCTGGTGGAGACAGTGGGCCCGACGGTGGGGCGTTTGCTCTTGCGTTCCGGCATCGTGGCCGTGCTCATCTCTTTCGGGCTCATCGTGCTGTACCTGGCCCTGCGCTTTCAGTGGGATTACGCGGTGTTTGCCATTGTGGCGCTGCTGCACGATGTAGTGTTGACGATAGGGCTATTTGCCCTTTTGGGCCTGACGGTGGGTATGGAGGCGGACAGCCTGTTTGTGGTGGCGCTGCTGACCATCATCGGCTTTTCCGTCAACGACACCGTGGTCATCTACGACCGCATCCGCGAGAATCTGCGTCTGGTGAGCCGCAAGGTCAGCCTGGCCGAGGTGGTAAACCTATCTCTGAACCAGACCTTTGCCCGCTCCCTGAACACCACCCTGACGACGATGCTGCCCCTAGTTGCCATCGCCATTTTCGGGGGAGCTACCTTGAAGGGGTTTGCCATTGCCCTGCTCATTGGCTTTACTTTGGGGGTGTATTCCAGCATTTTTATCGCCAGCCCCCTGTTGGTGTGGTGGCGGCAGCAGCGCTATGGCAAAAGTAGCGAAGATGCCCGCGCAGGCAGGGATCCCGATTCACTTCCCTCTGAGGGCTAGGGCCCCGATATCGGAAAAATTGGGTCGATTGGGTGGGGATCTGTCGTTCGCGCTGAGACGGTGTCCTCTGGGATCACCATTGCAGTCGTTGCCCGCGGGAGATCAGGTAGCGCTGTAAATCGGCTATTTTGCCTTGCGGTACGATCTGAGCTGGGATCAGGCCGGGAGCTTGACTGCGCAGCCAAGCCACGGTCAGCCCTGCCGCCGAGCCGATGGTCCATTCGCCGTAATGCACGCGGGTGGCGGCGTTGACAATGTGGCTGACGGCGATCCCTTTGCCGCCGATGAGCAGGTTATCCACCTTCTGCGGGATCAGGGCTTCTAAGGGAATGAGAATGGGACGGACGGAAAACTCGTTGACTGGCGCGGAGCTGGCCGAAAGAGAGGGCTCCCAGTTGCGGTAGCGACAGCCGTGGATATCGATGGCGTAGTGGGTAACCCCCACCACGGTAGGTCTGAAGTCCCGCCCCCCGGCGGTGCCGACGCGAATATCCTGCTCCAACATCAGGAACTCTGCTTGGCCGTAGGCAGCTCGCCCCAGGATGCGCCGACCTTCGCGGATGTAGGGGTAGAGGCTAAGGCCAGAGCGAGTGCCCAGCAAGGACTCTTCGGCAAACACCAAGGAGAGGGGATAGCCAGAGCGGGATTGAGTTTCCATCAGCCACTCGGCAAACAGCAGGGCGTGGTTTTCTCCATCTTTGATGGCCGAGACATCCAGGCCCCCCAGCCAGTTGTGGCGCTGCCCCGAGGCCACCAGCCGCTCTTCCGTCAGGATCAGGGGCGGGTTCATGATCCCCCAGTCGTTGCCGCGGTTCCAGTTCACCAGCGTCAGGTCGCCTGGAACAGGCGTGCTGTAGAAGGGATCCCGGCGGCCCTTGCTGACGATGCGGCGGTAATTGAAAAAGCTCTGGCCGCTGAAGGTGGGGAAACCCTCCATGTCGAACTCGCGGCGGTGTTCGGCGCGGGAATAGCCCGGCTGCAGCTGGACCAGCTCGGCGCGGGAGCGACCGCCATCGTCGTGGATGGCCAGCACGAAGGGAAAGGTAAAGGCTTGAGTACACTCCGGGTTGCTGGCGGGGGCGGCATTGGGCTCTCCGGTCACGTCTCGCCCTTCCGAACCCAGCCGATAGGGGATCCCGGCCCAGCCCACCAGCTCGCCGGTATCGGTGGCATCGATAACAAACAGGTTGCGGCCCGGTGGTGCCTGCAGCCTCAACACCCGTTTGGCAAAAACTTCCGTCTCCTGCCAACTGTACCAGCTCACCAGCTCCCGCCACAGCCGTCCCGGTGGCACAAAATCGGGATCCCGGGGTTGCCGCTGCACAGCGTAAATGCTTTCAATCTGGGATCCATCGGCGCTGAAGGTGGCCCCCTTAAAAGCCGTTTGGGTAGCCCAGCGGCTGTTGGGGGCATTTTGAGCTGCCTGTTGCAGCCAGGTTTCCACCGCCTGCAGCCCGGCCTGGGGCGGAAAACACAGCCCTCCCACCCAGCAGCTGTTGATCTCGGATACGCGGGTTCCCGGCGGGATCCCTGTCCAGGCCGGCAGATGCACCGGCTGGCTTTCGATCAAGGCCTTGAACTCCAGCCAGTGGCGGGAAAAATTGCCCCGCTGCCGCATCGGCAGCGATTCATCAATGGCCGATACCCCCTGGGAGGTAATCTGACCCCCCAGCCAAGGGGTGAGCTCGATGAGACAGGTCTGCACCCCCCCTCGCATGGCATGGCCTGCCGCTGCCACCCCTCCCAGGGATCCGCCCACCACCACCAGCTCGCACTCCCAAATCTCGTCCGGCTGCGGCAAGGGATCCAACAAGGGCCAACCGTGGGCGGTAAAACGGGGCACCTCCGGCTCGGAGACGGCAACAGGGGATCCCACCTCTGGCTGGGAGAGGGCGGCAAACCCCATCCCGGCCACAAAGCTCAGCAGCGACAGGATCCCCAGCCCCACAGTTCGCTTGGGCTCAGATCCCCGGCACGCCGCAGCCGTCTTTTTGCCAGCCATGCTCACTCACACCCCCGGCCTTTCCCCGGCAGGAGAAATCCCCTTGAGAATAGCTGAGGAAACCGACATTGAGGCCAGCCAGGATCCCTGCCACAGGGCATAATGGGCTAGCAACTTTTTAACGGCAACGGCGGGATCCCATGGGACGGGCAAAGAAGGTGGTATTGGCCTATTCAGGCGGGGTGGATACTTCCGTCTGCATTCCCTATCTCAAGCACGAGTGGGGGGTGGAATCGGTGGTGGCCCTGGCAGTCGACTTGGGGCAGGGGGCGGAGCTGGAGGCCATTCAGGCCAAAGCCCTCAGGGCGGGGGCAGAGCAATCTCTGGTGCGGGAGGCTGTCCAGGCCCTCATTACCGACTATGCCTTCCCGGCCATCCAGGCCAACGCCCTCTACGAGCAGCGCTACCCCCTTTCCACGGCCCTGGCCCGACCCCTGATTGCCAAGCTGCTGGTGGAAGTGGCGGAAGAGGTGGGCGCCGATGCGGTGGCCCACGGCTGCACCGGCAAAGGCAACGACCAGGTGCGCTTTGATCTGGCTATTGCTGCTTTAAATCCCCAGCTCAAAGTGTTGGCCCCTGCCCGCGAGTGGGGGATGACCCGCGAGGAGACCATTGCCTATGGGGAGCGCTACGGGATCCCCATGCCCGTGCAGAAGTCCAGCCCCTACAGCATCGACCTCAACATTTTGGGCCGCAGCGCTGAAGCCGGGATCCTAGAAGATGCCGACCAAGAGCCGCCGGAGGAAGTGTATGCCCTCACCCGCCCCATTTCCCAAACCCCTGATGAGCCAGCCTATGTGGAGATCGAGTTCGAGCAGGGGATCCCCGTCGGGCTGGATGGGCAGCGCCTTGGCCCCAAAGCCCTCTTCGAGCAGCTCAACTCCTTAGCTGGCCTGCATGGGGTGGGCCGCATTGACATGATCGAAAACCGCCTGGTGGGGATCAAGTCGCGGGAGATCTACGAGTGCCCCGCTTTAACCGTCTTGATCCAAGCCCACCGCGAGCTGGAGAGCCTCACCCTCACCCGCGATGTCATCCATTACAAGTACGGCATCGAGACCACCTACGGCCAACTGGTGTACAACGGCCTCTGGTATTCGCCGCTGCGGCAGGCGTTGGATGCCTTCGTCCAAGCCACCCAAAAGAGCGTAACCGGCGGGGTGCGGATGCGGCTGCACAAGGGCCAGGCAGTCTGTGTGGGCCGTCGCTCCCCTTATTCCCTCTACAACCCCGAGCTGGCCACCTATGGCGCAGGAGACCAGTTCGACCACAAAGCGGCAGAAGGCTTCATCTACGTCTGGGGTCTGCCCACCCGCGTTTGGTCGCAGGTTCACAGAATCTAGGAATCCCCTCCTGGCTCGAGGTTGGGGGGAGCACGCTAGCCCTGCTGCTTGGGATCCCAGACTCAGCTCCCGATTGAATTCCCAAAACCCACTTAAGTCCCGGCAGTCCACGTGTTGCCGTACTCGATCTGCTCTGGAGTGAGGCTGTCGATTTGGATCCCCATGGCCTTGAGCTTGAGGCGGGCGATGGCCTCGTCCACCTCGAGAGGAATGGGGTGAAGCCCTGGGGCCAAGCGGCCCCGGTTTTTCACCAGGTATTCGCAGGCCAGGGCCTGGTTGGCAAAGCTCATGTCCATGACGCTGGCGGGGTGCCCTTCGGCAGCAGCCAAGTTAATCAGGCGGCCTTCCCCCAGCACCACCACTGACTTGCCCGACTGCAGACGGTATTCTTCCACAAAGGGGCGCACCGTCTGTCGGGAGACGGCCCGCTCCTGCAGCGCCACCAGGTCGATTTCAATGTCAAAGTGGCCGGCGTTGCAGACCATCGCCCCATCCTTCATGCGGTCGAAGTGCTCGCCGCGAATCACGTGCTTGTTGCCGGTGACGGTGATGAAGATGTCCCCCAGAGCAGCGGCTTCTTCCATCGGCATCACCCGGAAGCCGTCCATCACCGCCTCCAGAGCCCGCACCGGGTTGACTTCCGTGACAATCACCTGGGATCCCATGCCGCGGGCCCGCATGGCCACTCCCTTGGCGCACCAGCCGTAGCCAGCCACCACCACCGTCTTCCCGGCCAGAAGGATGTTGGTACAGCGCAGGATCCCGTCCAGGGTGGATTGGCCGGTGCCGTAGCGGTTGTCGAACAGGTGTTTGGTCTCGGCGTCGTTGACGGTCATCACCGGGAAGCTGAGCACCCCCGCCTTGAGCATGGCCCTAAGGCGCACCAGGCCAGTGGTGGTCTCTTCCGTGGTGCCGATGAGCTCCGACAGTTGCTCCTGACGGTGCTGCACCAGCTCCGCCGTCACATCTCCGCCATCGTCGATAATCAGGTTGGGGCGGTGATCTAGGGCAATCTGGACATGGCGGCGGTAGGTGGCCACATCTTCTCCTTTGAGGGCAAACACCGAAATGCCATGGTCCGCCACCAGGCTGGCGGCCACATCGTCTTGGGTGGAAAGGGGATTGCTGGCAATGAGAACGCTATCCGCCCCCCCTGCTTGTAGAGCCAGGGCCAGGTTGGCCGTTTCGGTCGTAATGTGGCAGCAGGCCACCAAGCGCAGCCCGGCAAAGGGCTTTTCTTGAGCAAAGCGCTCCCGGATCTGGGCCAGCACCGGCATCTCCCGCGCCGCCCACTGGATCCGTTGCTTGCCCAGGGGGGCGAGGTTCAGATCTTTCACTTCATGCTTCGGGAGAGACAGGGTAGCGCTGGTCATCGAGTGTTGCTCCAAACAGGGTCATCGAGAGAGGATAGGGGAACGGAAACTGCAAGCCCCAAAGGGGGCCAGGCAGCCATAAAGATCAGCAAGGATGTCGATAAGCCTGAACTATTCTGCCACAAGGGATCCCCTTTCAGCGCTGGGGCTGGATGTAGGCAACCGCCGCATTGGCGTGGCCGGCTCCGACCGGCTGGGGCTGCTGGCTACTGGCCTGGGGGTGATCCAGCGCCGTTCCCTCTCAGAGGATATTGCCCAAGTGCAGGAGTGGATCCGCCGCCGCCAGGCCACCGTGGTGGTGGTGGGGATCCCCCTTCTGGCGGATGGGTCGGTGGGATCCCAGGCCCGCAAAGTCCAGCGGTTTGTGCGCGCTTTGCAGGTGGCCGTGGATCTTCCCGTTGTTACCGTCAACGAATACCTGAGCACCGTGCAGGCGGAGTGGGACCTGCGCGAGGCGGGGATCCCGGCCAAAGCCCAGAAGGGCTTAATCGATCAGCAGTCGGCGGCGGTAATTCTCCAAACTTGGCTGGACGAGCGACGGGCTTCCCTGTCAGAAGTGCCGGCTTGGCAAAGCTGGGGCAACAAAGACTACGCTGGAGAAGTCTAGCCGGGAAAGTTTAAATCAATTCAAGCCCAAGGTGGGCCATCCCTCGTTGCCCCTTCTGCATCAGCAGGGTGTGATTGTTAAGTCGGGGCCTTTCGCGCAACTTTGATAACGTCTGATAACGTCACGTGAACCATCCGAGCATGAATCGCATTTGCATTCTTGGGGGCGGCTTTGGCGGGTTGTACACAGCTTTGGAACTGAGCCGGCAACCCTGGTCAGAGCCACCCCAGATCACCTTGGTCGATCGGCAGGAGCGGTTCGTCTTTGCCCCCCTGCTTTATGAGCTGCTCACCGGAGAAATGGAAGACTGGGAGGTGGCCCCCCGTTTTCAAGATCTGCTGCCCCCGGGATCGGTGCAGTTTCGCCGGGGATCCGTCCGGGCTATCGACCCTCAAGCCCGCCGCGTGGAGCTGGAAGATGGGCAAAGCTTGGAGTACGACGCGCTGGTGCTGGCGCTGGGGGGAGAAACCCCTCTGGAGAGCGTTCCGGGAGCGGCGGAGTTTGCTTTTCCCTTTCGCACCCTGGCAGATGCCCAGCGGCTGCGCGCCCACCTGAAGGCGTTAGAAGAGCGGGATCCGGCTCAGCCTGTGGCTCTGGCCATTGCAGGAGCAGGGGCCAGTGGCGTGGAACTGGCCTGCAAATTGGCGGATCGGCTGGGCTGGCGGGGACGGATCCGCCTCATTGAGTTGGGATCCCAAATCTTGTCCGGCTTTGCTCCCTCCAGCCGGGAGGCGGCCCAAGAGGCGCTGGCCCAACGGCGGGTGCAGGTGGAGTTGCAAACCAAGGTCTTGGGCATCGAGGCCCTTAACGAGAACGGCGCCCCTCCCTTCCGTCTGCAGCTCCAGCGACTGGAGAGCCAGGAGATCGCCACAGATCTTGTGGATGCTGTGCTGTGGACTGTCGGAACCCGACCGGCAGCGGTGATTGCCAATTTGGATCTGCCCAAAACGGAGCGGGGACGGCTGCAGGTTTTGTCCACCCTACAAACCCCCACCTTCCCAGAGATCTTTGCCTTGGGAGATGCAGCAGCGGTGGTGGATGCGGAGGGCAAGCCGGTGCCGGCCACAGCCCAAGCGGCTTTTCAACAGGCCGGTTATTGCGCCTGGAACCTGTGGGCTTTGCTCACCCAGAAGCGGCCTCTCTTGCCCTTTCGCTACTTTTCTCTGGGGGAAATGCTCAGCCTGGGGGTGGATACGGCGGTGCTTTCTGCCCTTGGCGGCCTCACACTGACCGGCCCCCTGGGCTATTTGGCCCGGCGAACTGCCTATTTGGTGCGCCTGCCCACACTGGAACACCAGCTCAAGGTGGGATGGAATTGGATCACCCGCCCCCTGTGGCAAGGGCTGCTGGCCCGCTAGGATCCCTGTAACTGGCAAGAGCGCTCGTAGGCCGCTCGCACTGCCTGCATCAGGGCTCCCCGCACCCCCGCCTGCTCCAAGGCTTGGATCCCGGCAATGGTCGTCCCCCCTGGACTGGTGACCCGGTCTTTGAGAACGGCAGGGTGCAGATTTTCTTGCTGCAAGAGGGCAGCAGTACCCGCCAAGGTCTGCAGGGCCAACTGGGTAGCAATGGGACGCGGCAGCCCCACCTGTACCCCTCCGTCGATCAGCCCTTCCAGAATCACCGCCAGATACCCCGGCCCGGAACCCGAAAGTGCCGTCACCGCATCCATCTGGCTTTCGGCCACCGTCACCACCTCGCCCACCGCGCGAAACAGCTTCTCCACCTGCTCCACCTGCATAGGCGTCACCCCTGGCCCGTAGCTGATGGCCGTTATGCCCGCCCCCACCAGCGCCGGCGTGTTGGGCATCGTGCGCACCACCTTTTGTTTGGGAAAAGCCTGCTGCAACTGCTGCAAGGGGATCCCGGCCATAATCGAGATCACCAGCTCTGTGGCGGACAGCCGGCCCATCTCAGCCACCACTGTCGGGAAGAGCTGCGGTTTAACGGCCAGAAACAGAATCTCAGACTCTCCCGCCTGGGATGGATCCGCCAACAATCGGATACCCAGCTCCTGCTGCAGGGCCACAGCCTTATCCAGATCAGGCTCCCGCAAGGCCACCTGCGCTGCGGGATAAACTCCCACAGCTACCCAACGCCGCAGCAGGGCGGATCCCATGGCTCCACCCCCGATAACACTCAGCAGCGGTCGCTCCATAACGACTAGTGCTGACCTACTGCCTGCAGATGCTCATAGGTGCTGGGCCAGAGGGGGGTAGGGCTTTGCAAAGGGCGCTGCAGCGGCTGCACCACTTGGCTACTGGGGGTGGAAACCATCACCGTGCTGGGAGTGAACAAAAAAATGTTTTCGCCAATGCGCTCTTGATGGCCATCGATGGCGTAGGTGCCGCCGGCAACGAAATCCACAGAGCGCTGCGCCTCAGCGGGATCCATTAGGGTCAAGTTCATGATCACCGTCTTGCGCTCCCGTAGGTACTGGATAACCTGAGCCATCTCATCGAAGCTGCGCGGCTCCATCACCACCACTTCACTGGTGGGTGGGTTTACGCCCGGTAATCCAATCACGTTGCTCCCCATACTGCCCCCTGCTGAGCGATCCCGATGCTGACTGCGCCGATGGCCCCGCGACTCTTCTCGACCGGCAGAGCCCTCCCCCGCTTCCACTCCCCGTTGCCGCCGCCCTCGCGGAAGGGTACTCACTTCCTCCTCTTCGGGGGGAGCAGCCGGTTGGGAACGGCGTCCCTCGTAGAGCAGTTGGTAATCATCCTGCCCTTCCATTTCAGAGTACTCCTCCAGGCCGTCCACGGGATCATTCAGACCCACAAAATCTCTTACCCTGCTCCAGATTCCATTGACATTCATATGCACATCCTCACCACAGGTCATGGGTTTACGGCGAGCGTAGGATTCAGGCTCTTGATTGGATCCTGAGTGGCTCACTCAAGCTAGGGGGCGTCCTTTTATTCTCGGTCAAAGTCTTTCAATAGGCTGAGACAGGGTTTGCTCAGGAAGCTGCCGAAGCAGGTGGGGGCTAACGTAGGTTAACAAAACCTCATTGATTCGACGACTAGAGTTTACCCAGAAGAAGTGAAGATGTCATCTCACTTGCCAAGCCGTTGTTTGGCAGGATTGAACTCTGCTCCCCGTCTGGATTGAGCCCACGTTAACGGAAGTAACGCAAATGATTACAAATTTCCCCAAAATTTCCCCAATAGGGCAAATCCTGGGCGGGATCCCCCCACTTTTGATTATCCAAGCCGAACTCTCGCCCCAAAGGTGCCCCGCAGGGCGACTGGGGAGTTGCACGGCTTTACACAAAATTTAATCACAATTTAACGGCTTCACAGAGGTCACATCTATTCCTGCTCGGCGTCGGCAAACAAAGCGCGCCCCAGCCGGATCAAGTTAGAGCCTGCTGCCACCGCCAGGAGGTAATCGTCGGACATGCCCATGGAGAGGGTGTGCACCTGCAGATGTTCATAGCCGCTGCGCTGGATGTAATCGGCCAGTTCGGCCAGCTTGCGAAACAGGTCTAGGGCCGCCTCTGAGCTCAAGCCCAAAGGCAAAATGGTCATCAGGCCCACAATTTGCACCTGCAGCAGTTGGTTCAGTTCGGGGAGGCTCTGCAACAGATCGGGGATGAGCCAGCCGAACTTATTGGGATCCGGAGCCAATTTAACCTGCAGGCAAAGCTTGGGGGTGAGGTGCAGCTCCCAGGCTTTTTGGTTGATCAGCTTGGCCAGGCGCAAGCTATCGACGCTGTCAATCCAGGCAAATTGCTTGAGGGCCGGTTTGACTTTGTTAGTCTGCAGATGCCCGATCAAGTGCCAGACGATATCGGTCAGATCTTGCAGTTGCCCTTGTTTGACGGCGGCCTCTTGCACTCGACTCTCCCCAAAGTGGCGGATCCCAGCCCGATAGGCGGCGCGGATGTGGTCGGCACTGTAGCCTTTGCTCACTGCCATGATCTCCACATGGTCTGGGATCTGGGCTCGGATGGCCTGAATGCGGCTGTGGATGAGCTGCTCGTCAAGGGGCATCGTCAGGTCAGCAGGCCGGGGATCTCTATCCCCATTCTCGTTCCAATTGGCAACAATGCTCTGGGATAGATTTTTGCAGAACCCAGAGCCAACGGGCTGTCCGCTACCGCTGCCAGGGATCCGGTCGGGAGATGATCACGCGGGTGCCGGGCGCCAGTTTGCGCGCGTAGTCCAACTGCACCACTTCTGGGTTTTGCTTCAGGGCTTCCCCCTGGAGGCGAATGGCTTGGGCTTCTCCTTCTGCCAGGATCACCAATCGTTGTTTTTCCAGCTCTGCTTTTTCCACGAGGAAGCGTTCCCGCTCTTTCTCTTGCTCGGCAATTTGCTTTTGCTCGATGGCCGTTTGGAATTGGTCGGAGAAGCGGACATTGCGCAGCAGCACGTTTTGCAAGATCAGGTCATTCTCAGCAAAAATGCTGGAGAGCTGCCGCTCCACATTTTCCTGGATCTGCTCGCGTTCTTCCGAGAAAACGGCGATGGCGCGGTGCAAAGCCAGTTCATTGCGCACCACCGTCCGCACCTCTGGGCGAATCACTTTGTCCACGTAGGAAGGGCCAATGGTCTGGTGCAGGTGGGCCACTTGGTCGGGATCCAAGCGAAAGCGCACCGAGACATCGAGGGAGATCTGCTGGCCGTCGGCGCTGAGCACTTTCAACGCATCATCCCCCTGGTTTTCGGAGCGTTGGGAGGCCATGGTGTAGGTTTGGGTGCGCACGTCGTAGAAGATAGGCGTTTCCACCAGCGGCAGCAGGAGGTGCAGCCCTTCTCCCAGCGGCTGCGGCTTCAGCCCCGTCAGGGAGTTGAACACCACGGCCCGTGTGCCGGCAGGCACCACCACCAAGCACTGCAGCAAGGTGGCCAAGAGGATCAGCAGCAATGCCCCACCCACCAAGGGAATCCAGGACAAAGCGGGAAGTTCAAAAGCAGGACGACGGGGGTGGGCCGATTTCACAGGTGTGTTACCCAAAAACCTAAAGAACTCGAACAGGTGCCCCGGGGATGGCCGGCCAAGCTCTTCTTGAGCTTAACCCAAGGCCGCAGCCAAGATCTGATAGGCCAGTTTGGCGACCGTGAAGGCGCTGCGGCGATCGGTTTCCCGTTCTCCCGTGACCGACAGCTCGACCACATCGGCGCCGATGATTTGCCGTTGCTGTCCTAGTGCCCGAATCAGCTCCACCGTCTCCCACCAGCCCAAGCCGCCGGGTTCGGGGGTACCGGTGGCCGGCACAACAGCGGGATCCAGCCCATCCACATCCACCGTCAGGTAAACCTGGGGGCCCAAGGTGGCAATCACCTCTGGGATCCACTCCTGGGCCGGCTTGGTGTGCAGGCTGTGGGCAAAAAAGGTGTGCAGACGGCGCTCGCGAATGGTCTGGCGGTCTTCGGCGCAGATGGAGCGGATCCCCACTTGGGTGAGGCGGCTGCCCACTTGCTCCACCACGCGGGCCATGGCAGAAGCATGGGAATAGCGGGATCCCTCGTAGCTATCTCTCAGGTCGCAGTGGGCATCGATTTGCAGGACGTGCAGCTCCGGATAATGGGCCAGGTGGGCAGCAATCAGGGGCCCGCTGATGGAGTGCTCCCCACCAATGGAAAGCAGGAACCGCCCCGGTCTCACCCACTCGGCAGCGCGACGCTGGATTTCGGCCATAGCCAGCTCCTGGGCGGAAGATCCCAGACCTTCCAACTCCACCGGGGGGGCCGTCCAGTAGCGGGAGATCTCTTCCGAGAAGTCGGGGTGAAGAGCCGGCTGGCGATCCCGTACCTCGTCGTAGATCTCCACATAGGCAGAAGCCTGCAACAGCGCCTGAGGGCCTTTGGCAGTGCCTTTGCCATAGGAGGTGGTGGCCTCGTAGGGGACGGGCAGGAGAATTGCTTGGGCCATCTCCGGATCCGGCTCAGGCAGGCCCAGGAAGGGGAAGGGAGAGCGATACATGATGGCTTGCAAGAAGGGATCCCTATTCTATTGAATCTATTGAAGAATTGTGGTGAGCCAAAAGGACTGGGATGATGGGGTAAAGAGGGACCCTTGTGGGATTGAGGCAAACCCTCTAGACTGAGCAAAGGCTTCCCCAAGCCCAGTTTTAGCAGCCATTTGTTTTCACTCCTCTTAGACTGCCTTTCCACAAGCTGACGAGCCTATGACCACTGCCTCTCACGCTGCTCTTTTCGACGCTCTGGCCCAACGTCGGGCCCTCAAGATCATCAGCGGTCTACAAAACTTCGACCTGCAGTCGGTTCTGAGCATCACCCGCGCCGCCCAACAGGGAGGGGCCACTTGGGTGGATATCGCTGCCAGCCCCGAATTGGTGCAGCGGGTACGCGCCCAGATCGATCTGCCCATCTGTGTGTCGGCGGTGGAGCCGCAGCAGTTGGCCGCAGCCGTACAGGCAGGAGCAGACATGGCCGAGATCGGCAATTACGACAGCTTCTACCCTTCAGGCCGCATCTTCTCCGCAGCGGAAGTCCTAGACCTTACCCGCCGAACCCGCTCTCTTCTGCCCCGCACGCTCTTGTCGGTAACCGTTCCCCACACTCTGCCTCTGAATCAACAGGCAGAATTGGCCGAGAAACTGGAGGATCTGGGAGCCGATCTCATCCAAACCGAGGGCAGCACCAGTGCCGAGCCGGTTCACGGGGGATCCCTGGGCCTGATCGAGAAGGCTGCCCCCACCCTGGCCGCCGCCTATGAAATTAGCCGTGTCGTCTCGGTACCGGTTATCTGCGCTTCCGGCCTCTCGACGGTAACAGTGCGCTTGGCCATTGCTGCCGGCGCTTCAGGTGTAGGGGTGGGCAAAGCTGTCAGCCGGCTCCAGGATGAAGTGGCCATGGTGGCTCAAGTGCGGGCATTGGTGGAGGCCTTGGGAGGATCTCGGATCCCTGCCCTTGTCTAGGTCGATGTCTGA
The DNA here is from genome assembly GCF_047461895.1 of Synechococcus sp. R55.8. NCBI lineage: Bacteria > Bacillati > Cyanobacteriota > Cyanophyceae > Synechococcales > Synechococcaceae > Synechococcus > Synechococcus sp. R55.8. Next base: position 15,147 of record NZ_JANSIB010000061.1, read on the forward strand.
CCGGTAAAAGTTGACCCTCTTGCGCCAGCGTGCGCTGGTGCATTTTTTTTAGATTTTCTTGGACAAGCAGGGAATAAGTAGGTAAGTAGGGCAGCTGAGGGTTGAGATCAGCCGCTAGAAGTTTTGCTGCTCACAAGTGCTTCACTTTCTTCCGCGTAGAGGTGGCATACCCGGCAATATCCAATTTGCGGCGGTTGCTACACTTGTCGTCCTTGCCTTCCCAGACCAATTCCGTCCGCAGCCGTCGCCCCAGTCATGTTCTGCAAAGATTCCAAGTCCTGAGCCGCATTGGGCAGACATGGTTGACAATGCGAGGGATCCCTTTTTGAACTGTCCATGAGCTGGCAACGCCCAGATAATCGCACCGCTGCTCAATTGCGCCCGGTTTCTTTTGAGCGCCACTTTACCCGCTATGCCCCTGGCTCGGTGTTGGTCAAGTTCGGCCATACCCATGTCCTTTGCACCGCCAGTGTGGCCGAAGAAGTTCCCCCTTTTCTGCAGAACACCGGCCAAGGCTGGCTGACGGCTGAGTACCGCATGTTGCCCGGAGCCACGCAACAACGACAGCCGCGGGAAATGTTGAAACTATCGGGCCGTACTGCCGAGATTCAACGGCTCATCGGGCGCAGTCTGCGCGCCGCCTTGGATTTTCGCAAGCTGGGATCCCGTACCATCACCGTCGATGCCGATGTGCTGCAGGCCGATGGCGGAACGCGCACCGCCGCGATCACAGGGGGCTATGTGGCTCTGCACGACGCCATCACTTGGCTGTACAAACAGGGGGCGCTGGATCCGGCCCAGGGATCCCCGCTGCGGCAGCAGGTGGCGGCCCTTTCAGTAGGAATTGTGCAGGGAGAGGTACTTGTGGATCTGTGCTATGAGGAAGACAGCCAAGCCGAGGTGGACATGAACATTGTTATGAACGAGCAGGGATCCTTCATCGAGATCCAGGGCACTGCCGAAGCCGCCTGCTTCAGTCGCCCGCAACTGCTACAAATGTTGGAGATGGCCCAAGCCGGGATCCAAGAATTGCTACAAGCCCAACGGCAGGCTCTCAATTTAGAAAGATAGAGCCATAGCCGGACCCTAGCCTTGCAATGGTAATCCTTCAAGGCACTGCATATGGGATTGCATGGGTGTATATCCTGGTTGGCAAAGCGGTATTCCCTTGCTGTAAAGGAATGGCCGGGAAAGCTAAGATCAGCCAGTTGTTAAAATAAGTGAGCTCTCTGAAGCTGATACATTTACGCTGAACACTGCTGAACATCACTGTTCAACTATGCAGCGA
>NZ_JANSIB010000062.1:0-14337 GCF_047461895.1 Synechococcus sp. R55.8
CGATCGCTTCTTTCCTGAACCATGTTCAGGAGAGTTCAGCGTGAATGTATCAGGTTCCAAACCGGCTCCAGACAGTTCCCCAAGCCCTCTCCCAAGGGGAAGGGGTAGGTCGGAATCAAGGCCACCAATGGCCTACGGCGACTGGGAATACCCCTGGTGAGCCGCCGCTGTTTGGTGGTCATCTTCTGTTCAAAATGGGCATCACTTCAGCGGGTTGCAATCATCACGTGTTTGGTGATTTGGTAGTCGCGCACCGCTTCTGCCGAGAGATCTTTGCCAAATCCCGATTGCTTAAAGCCGCCATGGGGGGCCTCAGAGGCAATGGGAATATGGTCGTTGATCCAGACGGTGCCGAACTCCAGATCGGCGGCCAACCTCATCGCTCGTCCGATGTCTTGAGTCCACACAGAAGCCGCCAGCCCGTATAGGACGTCATTGCCCAAGCGTAGCGCTTCCGCTTCTTCGCGAAACGAGCCGAGCGTGAGAACCGGCCCAAAAACCTCACTCTGTACGATCTCCGCTTTTTGATCGACATTGGCAATCACCGTGGGTTCATAGTAGTAGCCCTGGGCAAGCTGGGAAGGGATCCGACCGCCGGTCAGCACCTTGGCTCCCTCTGCTTTGGCCCGCTCCACAAATCCCATCACCCGCTCCCGCTGGGCTGCTGAGACCAAAGGCCCCATCTCCACTCCCGCCTCGAAAGGGGATCCCACCGTTACTTTGCGCATGGCTTCTACAATGGCCTCTTGCGCCTGCGCCAGCTTGCTCTCGTGCACATAGACGCGGGTGGCTGCCGTACAGTCTTGGCCGGTATTGACGGTGGCAGCAAATGTGGCCTTGGCAGCAACGGTCTCTACGTCCGCATCCTCGAAGACGATAAACGGCGCTTTGCCCCCCAGTTCCAAATGCACCCGCTTCAGGGTATCTGCCGCTGTCCGCATCACCTGCTTGCCGGTGGCGGTAGAGCCGGTAAGGCTGACCATGCGCACCTGGGGGTGCTCCACCAGGGCTTGGCCGGTGGCATTGCCTCCGGTAACGATATTGACTACCCCGGGCGGGATCCCAGCCTCGGCGATCAGTTCCCCCAGCATCAGGGTGGTCAGGGGGGTGGCAGGAGCGGGCTTGAGCACCACCGTACAGCCGGCGGCCAGGGCGGGGCCGATCTTCCAGACGGCCATCATCAGCGGATAGTTCCAGGGGGTAATTTGAGCGCACACCCCCACCGGCTCTTTGCGAAAGAGGGAGGTGTAGCCCTTGGCATATTCCCCGGCGCTAAAGCCATGGATGTCGCGGGCGGCAGCGGCGAAGAAACGCAGATTATCCACCGCAAACGGCAAATCTCCCCCTAAGCTGAGGAACTCGTAGGGCTTGCCGGTGTTTTCCGATTCCACACGAGCCAGTTCTGGGGCACGAGCCTCGATCAGATCTGCCAATTTCCAGAGGGCCAGGGAGCGCTCGCCGGGGGTGAGTTTCGACCAACGGCCATCGTAGAAGGCTGTTTGGGCGGCCTGCACCGCCCGATCCACATCGGCAGGGCTGGCATCCACCACCTCTGCCAGTTTCTCGCCGGTGGCCGGGTTCTCGATGGTCATCAGGCCCCCCCCTTGGCTATCGACCCATTGGCCGTCGATCCAGAGTTTGTAGGCCATAGCGATGTCCTCAACAGCTTGGTGAAATGGCTCTCCCCATTGTGCCGAATCTTTTTGGCTCGGCTTGAATCATAAGCTTCATTCAACTTTGGCAACTTTGGGGTGCAGAGATGGGATCCTTTGGGATTGGGATGGCCCAAACGGCTATTCGCAAAGCGGGCCGTAGACTGTGGCCAACGGCGCACTGGTGAGGATCCCGCATCTGCTAACTAACGGAGGTGCAGGGGCAATCAGTCCTGCACTCTACCCGCAGGGTGAGCACCGGGATACAGGGATCCCCGCCATACCTCTGAGCGAAATCTGTAGTAAAACCTACTTATGCTGGCGGTAACCTACAAGTACCGGATTGATCCAGATGCCTCCCAACAAGCCGCTCGCGGTAGCGGGACGGAGGCCTTGCTGTTGGCGTGGCTGGAGATTGGCCGGCGCGTATACAACTACACTTTGCGGGAAACCTAAGGAGTGGATAGCATCTTGCTCTTGGCCGGTGGACAGGGGTTCCTGGGTGCAGGAGTCCATCCTGTCTGCCGATGCACCGTTCCCTGTGGATTAGACTTGTTTTGCAAGCTGGCAGTAGCCAGGGAGGCTGGGGAAGGGAAGCCACTTGTCCAGTCGTTTTGTCGGGGGTTGTAGACCCAGACAAGTGGCGTGGGGCAGGAATGCCCGACCGCGAGGTAAGGACTCCGTCCTGCTGACGGGAAGGGTGGCCCGCGCTCTATCCACAGGACGAGCGCCGGGAGGATGTCACGCATCCACCCTAGCTATGGATTGGGAAGGATGGCCAGCGCTTTTGCACAGGCGCAGCAGGGCACAGTCTCAGTACCCTGGTTGATTGAGTCAATGCAGAGGTGGGATCCCTCTGTTGGGATAGCCGTTAGGGAGGCAGGTTCACGATGCAACTGCGAACAGCTCTGCCGCTGTTGTGCCTTTCTCTCTTGGTAGCTGCTTGCCGGCCCGGCGGGCCACCTCGCAGCATGGGGGGTGAAGGGGGCGGAGAAGGCCAACCCACACCAGTGGCCGTCGGCAGGGTAGAGGAACAGCAAATCGAAGAGACTTCAGAGTTCATGGCCAGCCTCGGATCCCAGCAGGTGGCCAGTATCCGCCCTCAGGTCAGTGGACAGGTGACCCAGGTGTTCGTGCAGCTGGGATCCCAGGTGGCTGCCGGAGCCCCTCTCTTTGAGATCGACAGCCGGCAGCAACAGGCGGCGGTGGCCGGCCAAACGGCGGGGATTGCCGCAGCCCAAGCCAACCTGGAGAGCGGCCGGGCCGTGCTCAGCCAGTTGCGGGCGGATCGGCTGCGGCTTGAGGCAGCGGCGGAGTTTGCCCGGGAGCAGCACGAGCGCAACCTGCGCCTCTTGGCCGAGGGGGCCATCAGCCAGGCGCAAGCGGATCAATCCAGCCGCGACCTGCGCCAGGCGGAGGCGGCTTTGGCGGCGCAACAGGAGCAGATCCGCGCTCAGGAGGCCGCGATCTTGCGGGCAGAGCGGGAGGTGCAGCGAGCCCAGGCCGAGGCGGAGCGGCAACAGGTGCAACTGCAGTTTTTCCAGGTTACAGCTCCCTTTGCCGGCATTGTGGGGGATGTTTTGGTGCGGCAAGGGGACTACGTGACGCCTCAGACGGTTTTGACCACCTTGACCCAAACCCAGGCGCTGGAGCTCAACCTCAACATCCCGTTGCAGCGGGCCCCCCAGCTGCGCATTGGCACGCCGGTGCAGATCCTGGATAGCCGCGGCGAGGTGATCGGCAGCAGCCAAATCTCTTTCATTGCTCCCGAAGCCAACGCCGCCACGCAATCGGTGCTGGCCAAGGCTCTTCTGGAGAACCCTGCCGGCCAGTTGCGCTCGGCCCAGTTTGTGCGGACTCGGGTCATCTGGGAGGAGCGGCCGGCCTTGCTGGTGCCGGTGACGGCGGTGGCCCGCTTGGGGGCGCAAACCTTTGTCTACACGGTGCAGACAACGGAGCCGCCAGCAGAGGGCATGCCCCCGGGGGCGGTGGCGGTGCAAAGGCCGGTGCAGCTGGGATCCATCTACGGAAACAGCTATGAGGTGCTGGAGGGTTTGGAGGCCAATGAGCCAATTGTGCTGAGCGGCCTGCAGAAAATCCGCGATGGCGCCCCGATTGTCGATGAGGTGCTTTTTCAGCAGAGGATGCAGCCACAAGGGGGAGGGAGACCTCCTGGATCCCCGCCCTAGGTCCTCTCTCTCCGGCGGTTTCCCAACTCAGCTATCCCCTTTCACTCCTCACTGCGCTGGACTATGTTTGTTGACTTTTTCATTCGCCGCCCTGTTTTTGCCAGCGTCTGCTCCATCCTGATCGTGCTGGTGGGGGCGGTGAGCATTCCCCTACTGCCGGTGGACTACTACCCACAGGTGGCGCCGCCAGCGGTGAGGGTGACTGCTGTTTATCCTGGGGCCGACGCCGAGACGGTGGAGACGGCGGTAACCAATGTGCTGGAGCAGGAGATCAACGGCGTCGAGGGTATACGGTCTATCGCCTCGGTGAGCAGCAGCAACGGCACCAGCCAGATCACCGTTACCTTCAGCCCGGATCGGGATCTGGACACGGCGGCTGTGGATGTGCAGAACCGGGTGGCGCGGGCCCAGGGCCGGCTGCCGGCGGAGGTGATCCAAAACGGCATCAGCGTGGAAAAGGCCGGCGACAGCGCCTTTGTGCTGGTGTTGGCGCTGCGCTCAGAGGCGGGGGAATACGACGAGCTGTTTTTGAGCAACTACGCGGAGCTGTTTGTGCGGGATGCTTTGCGGCGCATCCGCGGCGTCAGCGATGTCATCATTTTCGGGGAGCGCACCTATGCCATGCGCATCTGGCTGGATCCGACGCGGCTGGCCAGCTATGGTCTGACAGCTCTGGATGTGGTAAACGCAGTGCGCCAGCAGAATATCCAGGTGCCCGCCGGCCAAATTGGCGGCCAGCCCAGCCCCCCGGATCAGGAGTTTCAGATCAGCGTCCAGGCCACGGGGCGGCTGTCGCAGCCGGAGGAGTTCGCCCAGATCGTTCTCAAGGCCAACGCCGATGGCAGCTTGGTGCGCATTGCCGATGTGGGCCGGGTAGAGCTGGGGGCCCAAAGCTACGATACGTTCTTCCGCATCGGGGGGCAGGAGGCGGTGGGGATCGCCATCACCCAACAACCGGATGCCAACGCCCTAGAGGTGTCGCGGCAGGTGCGGCAGACGTTGGCGCAGCTGGCGGAGAGTTTTCCGCCCGGCTTGATCTACGAGATCCCTTTCGACGCCACCCTGTTCATTACCGAGTCGGTGCAGGAGGTGATTTTTACCCTGCTGCAGGCTATTGCCCTGGTGGTGCTGGTACTGTTCATCTTTTTGCAAGATTGGCGCGTCACCCTCATTCCCACCGTTACAATTCCGGTGGCGCTGCTGGGGACCTTCGCCTTTGTGCGCCTGTTTGGCTTTTCCATCAACACTTTGACTCTGTTCGGCCTCACCCTGGCCACCGGTCTGGTGGTGGACGACACCATTGTGGTGGTGGAGAATATCTCCCGCTACATCCGAGACCGCGGCATGCGGCCTCTGCAGGGGGCCTCGGCGGGGATGAACGAGGTGTTGGGGGCGGTGATCGCCACGACGCTGGTGCTGCTGGGGCTATTTGTGCCTGTTGCTTTCTTTCCTGGCACCAGCGGTCGCATCTACCAGCAGTTTGCCGTCACCATTGCCGTGTCGGTTTCGCTGTCCACGTTTAATGCCATTACCTTGGCTCCGGCTTTGTCGGCGCTGCTAATTCGCCCCCGCTCAGAGCAGATGTTTTGGCTGCTGCGCTGGTTTGACCGCGCCGTGGAAGGGATCCGAGCGGCCTACTGCCGCCTGCTGGAGCTGGTGGTGAAGCTGCGGCTGTTGGTGGTGACGGGGTTTATTGCCTGTTTGGGCCTCACCTACTGGCTGTTCCAAATTGTGCCGACGGGGTTTGTGCCGGATGAGGATCAGGGCTTTTTCATCACCATTGTCCAGGGGCCGCCGGGGGTTTCCCTCAACTATACCGACAGGGTGATCCGGCAGGCCGCCGCTATTTTGGAGGGGATCCCTGAGATCGAAAATCGGGTGATCGTGGGGGGGTTCAGCTTTACCGGGCCCTCGCCGGGGAATGGGCTGATCTTTGCCACCCTCAAGCCCTGGGAAGAGCGGCGGCAACCGGAGCAATCGGCGCAAGCGATTGTCAACCGGCTATTTGGGCCTTTTTTGGGCGGGATCAGCCGCGCATTGGTGATCCCGATCCTGCCGCCGGCCATTCCCAATTTGGGGGTTGCGGGCGGGTTTACTTTCCAGCTTCAGGATCGGGGGGTGAACGATTTCAACCTCTTGGAGCAGACGGCCAACACCCTGTTTTTTGTGGGCAACTCGCCGCCCCCGCCGGGCCAACCCCCCTTGGGCTTGCGGATTAACCCGCCCACCTTCAACGCCAATTCGCCGCAGCTAGAAGTACAGGTGGATCGGGAGATGGCCCAGTTGTTGGGGATCCCTCTGTTGGATGTCTTCGGCACGCTGCAGACGCTGCTGGGGGGCACCTACGTCAATGATTTCGACCTGTTCAACCGCAACTACCGGGTCTATGTGCAGGCGGATCAAGCATTCCGAGGTAACCCGGAAAGCATCGGCCAGTTCTACGTGCGGGGTGGGCAGGGGCAGCTCTTGCCGTTGAGCACCCTGGTTCAGGTGGAGGAGACCACCAGCCCGGCCATCATCAACCACTTCAACCTCTTCCGCTCGGTGGAAATTCAGGGCAGCGCCCTGCCGGGCTTTAGCTCAGGGCAAGCGATTCGGGCTATGGAAACTCTAGCCGCCCAGTTGTTGCCGCAGGGGTTTGGCTTCGAGTGGTCGGGCCTGTCGCTGGAAGAAATCGATTCGGGAGGACAGGCGCCGCTGATCTTTGCTTTGGGCTCGGTGTTCGTCTTCCTGGTGCTGGCGGCGCAATTTGAGAGCTGTGTGGATCCCTTGATCATTTTGTTGGCGGTGCCGCTGGCGGTTCTTGGGGCTCTTTTGGCGCAACTGCTGCGGGGCTTGACCAACGACGTCTTCTGCCAAGTCGGGTTGGTGATGTTGATCGGGCTGGCCAGCAAAAACTCCATCTTGATTGTGGAGTTTGCCAACCAGTTGGTTGCCCAAGGGATCCCACTGCTCAAAGCTGCCACCCAAGCAGCCGAGACGCGCTTCCGCGCCATTCTGATGACCGCCCTGAGCACTATCCTGGGCATTTTCCCGCTGGCAGTGGCCAGCGGGGCCGGGGCCGCCAGCCGTCAGTCTCTGGGCACGGCGGTGATCGGCGGCATGTTCGTCTCGACAATGCTCAGTTTGCTGGTGGTGCCGGTGCTCTATGTCGTGATCAAGGGGATCCAGGTGCGAATTTTGGGGGGATCCCCTTCGCCTGTGGATCTGGCGCATCTGCCCCCACCGGAGGATCCCAAGGATCTGCTGCCTGGTGGCGACAGCGTTGGGTAGCAAGAGGGATCTGCTTGCTTCTTCTCTTCTGGCGGAAAAGCGAGTGGGGGAAGGGGGCACCTTTCATCCACCGAGGGCCCTGTCTTCGAGCAGTTCGAGCTCGGCTCCGCCGGGCATTTTCTCCCAGAACTGAGCCAGGTGTTGCAGGCCCACAAAGCCCAACTGCCAGAGGATCAAGGCTAGAGGGCCGTGCTGCTGCCGTTGGATCTTCAGGGCCAGAGCCAGTTGTTTGGGCTTGAGGAGCTGTTGCTGCTCAGCAAACTGGCAGAACTGTCGATCCCATTGGCTAAGGGCTTGTAAATCCGGCAGGGTCGGTTCCATAGGTTTGGCCGGGCAGGAAACCCATCGAATTGAATATTGAATCTCGAGGCTCGGGATCCCCAGTGGAGATCCTGCGGATCCCTTGCAACAGGTTTCTTCCAGGGTACGTGAGCGCCCAGGCATCCCCAAGGCCGGTTAGGGCAGAGAGCACTGAGCTTTGTCGCAAAGCTGGCTTATAGATCCTGGCAGGATAGTCTATCCCCAGGGGTCGTCGTCGAAAGGACTATCTGACCAATAGCCACTCTGCTGGGGTGGAGGGGGCTGTTGGGGAAGGGGCGGCGTGTAAGCAGGAGGCGGTGTTGGGATGGGGGTGGGTTTTTCCAGATCCTCAAGTCGAGGCAGGTCGGCGGGCTTGGGCTCGACACCAAGGCTTCTCAGCTTGGCTTGCGTTTCTTGCACTTGCGCATTGAGCTCTTCCAGGTAGGCGCGGTAGTGGTTGGCAGCTTCCAGGTACTGCTTGGCTTTCTTTTCGTTTTCCCGGACGACCGCCTCCAGTTCTTTGGTGCGAACGGTGTAATCGGCCTCTTGATTGGTGAGGTTTTCGATGGCTTGGTTGAGTACAGCCCGCCGTCGCTCCAGTTGGGCTACAATTTCCGACAACTGTCGTTCTCGCTCGCTAAGGCTGCGTTCCCGGTTTTGAGTTTGTTCCAGTTGAAAGCTGGCCTGGCTGAGCTGCTCTCGCAAATACATCACCTGGGGCTCCGTCTCGTTGCGTTCCTGTTGCAACTCAAAGACCCGCGCTTCCAAGTGATCTTTTTCCTGCTGCAACACTTCCCGCTCGTTCAAAAGACGGGTGTAGAGCTGGTTGAGAAAGTCCACCTCCATCACCACTTGGCTAAGCTGAGTGGCGTATTCCCCAACCAAAGCCAACTCCCGAGCGAGGTTTTGGGTTTCACTGGTGGCTTGATCGGTGAAAAACTGGGGAAGTTGGGTGGTTTCTCTGAGGCGTTGGGTAAATTGCTTGAAGCGGAAAGAAAAGTTGCTCGCCATTGCCGGTGCGGTAGCCTCGAAGATCAGGGGAATGCCGATGGTTGGATTTCACAGGGCTTGGATTGCTTCCAATCTAACATTGTGCTACAGCTTTTGCGGAAGCTTGCCTTGGGTGGGATCGGGGGGAGTTTCAGGGGCCGGCATGGCAACTTCCCCAGAGGGATCCCGCTTCTCGGATTCCGGCTGGGGGTTTTCTGTCGCTCTGTTTTTAACCTTGTCTTTTTGGTCTTTCGAGGTGCCTTCTGAATCCTGGCCGGAGATGCGGTGCAGCAGCCGTTGCAGGAGTGGGCTGCGGCGATTGCCGAGGACGGAGAAGCGGCTTTCGATCTCCTCGACGGGGACGGGATCCATTTGGGCCAGCTCCGGCTCGCTGAGGAGGAGTACCCGTATCGTTGCAATGGGGATCTGCAAGAATAGGTTGGATCCCCAAAATCCAAAGGCAGCTATGGCTAGGCCTGCCAGACGGGTGCCGTTGCCAGGGGTGAGCGGGGCAAAGAGGGGGGCAAAGTCGTAGAGGCGCTCACCGACTTCCAGCATCAGGATTGCCGCCAACAGCGTCAAGATCTTGTGTTCGGGGCTGAGGAAGGCGGCCAAGATGCGGCGCTGCTCGAGGGTGAGTTCTTCTGGGGGGACAGAGGCCACCCACACGCTAAAGATGTCAAACGGTTTGCGCCACTGCATAGCAAAGACCGGCCCAATGCCCACCACGGCCACCCAAGCCTGCTCCGCCCCCACCGGCAGGAGGGGATCCCCTGTGGCCAGCCCGATCAGGGTCAGCCCCACCCACAAGGGGAAGAGGAGGATGCCGGCGGCATGGATCCAGAGGAAAGGTTCCTGCCAATGGCTGCGCATGGGGAGATGCCAAAAGGGACAGGGGAGAGCAGGGCTAGGGGCGGGATTTGTCCACCACTTCCAATTCTGTGAGGCGGAAGGTGACTAATTTGTCCCAGTTGCCGCCTTCAAAGAGGACAGCGGCATGGTTGTCGGTAACCCGCTGTACCTGTCCCTCGAAGCAGTAGTAGGTGTCGTTGGGGTTGATGACCCGGACGGCAACGCCGGGGTGGATCGGGGGAAGGGCTTCGAGGAGGGTTGGGGTTGGAGTCGTGTTCACGTTTCAGCTATCCTCTTTTTTTGCAGAAGCTCTGCCTTACTATTATGGGGGAAAGCCCCTCTCTTGCCGAGTCTCCCCCTCGTTGACCTTCTCCCCACAGCGGTTCACCGAGGGTTGGGCAATGGGCTGAGGTGTGGCTTCCAGCCCGCTAACACGAAAGGGGCCTGCACTGCGACTTCGACGGTCAACCCAGCTCCCCCTCAAGGCCCCAGACCATGGCTACCGGCGCACAGTCTTCCCCCTCCCAAATCTGGCATGTGTTGGTGATCGATGATGAGCAGGGACGGCGGGCTGTGGCCCTCAGCGCTGCCACCTATTCCATCGGCAGGGATCCCAGCAATGCGATTGTCATCGATTCGGCGGCGGTTTCCCGGCAACACGCGCTGCTGCTGCGGCTACCCCAAAAAGATGGCCAGTATACCTACCGGCTGCTGGACGGCAATATCGAGGGCAAGCGCAGCACCAACGGCGTCTCGGTGAATGGGCAGAGATGTTTGAGCTGGGATCTCAAGGATGGGGATCAGATCCTGTTGGGGAATCAGGTGCGGATGCAGTACTGCATTCGCCAGTTGTCAGACGAAGATTTTCAGCGGTATCTCCAGTCTGTAAGCTTTCGCAGCGTGAAGGCGGAGGTGGTGGATCGGCGCTCCACAACCATGCAGCGGTTTGATCCGCCCTCGATGCAGGCAATTTTGCCCCAAGAGGAGACGACGGAGAAGATTGAAGGCGTGAGGCCCCGACGTCGCCATCCGCTGCGGCTGCTGTTGCAGACGCTCTGGGGGCGTTTGAGGGGGAAGCTGAGATAACTTAACCCTCGGGGATGCCCACCCGTTCTGAGTCTGGGAGCGATGACGCGGTCTCGTCGGCGCCGCCTTTGCGCTCTTGCTCTGACGCTTCTGCCTGCAAGTCCAGGAGGGAGGGGGGGGAGTTGGCTTCCTCGATCAATACTCCCCGCAGCCAGAGGGGAGCGACAAAGGTGGTGGCAATCACCATGACGATGATGCTGACATCGAGGGCATCGGAGAGAACCCCACTGGCGGCCCCCACACCGGCAAACACCAGGCCCACCTCACCCCGGGGAATCATGCCCACTCCGATGGCGTAGCGGTTGATGCCCGGCTTGCCAAAGGCCCCCAAGCCCGCTGCTAGCTTGCCCACAATGGCAACTCCGATCAAGAAGACGGCAATGATCAGCCCCTCTCGGTTGACGGGGAGGGTGGGGTTGAGTACGGCAAGGTTGGTTTTGGCCCCAACGCAGACGAAGAAGATGGGCACCAGTAGGTCGGAAATGGGCTTGATCTGTTCTTCCAGCTCTTGCCGTTTCTCGGTTTCGGCCAAGATTAAGCCAGCGGCAAAGGCGCCCAAAATCGCTTCTAGATGAATGATTTGCCCTACATAAGCCAGCAGAAAGGCCAGCACAAGGGCGGGCAGAAGGGGGTTACCTCGGGTCTTCAGGCTGTTGAGAAGGGCAACAAAGTAGGGGCTGAGAAGGCGCCCCAAAACAATGGAGCCGACCAAGAAGACGATGGCACTGAGGATGATGATGCCAATATCGGAAAGGTTGACTTCTCCGTTTTTGGCCAAGCCCGCCACCACGGCCAAGATGATGATGCCCAACACGTCATCCAAGACGGCGGCACCGATGATCACCTGTCCTTCTGGGGAGGTGAGTTTTTGCAGCTCGGCCAAGACGCGGGCGGTGATGCCGATGCTGGTTGCTGTGAGGGCAGCGCCGGCAAATATGGCGGGGATAACGGGCACATGAAACAGGTAGAGCAAGCCCAGGGTTCCGGCCAGGAAAGGCACAGCGACCCCGATGACGGCTACGGCTGCGGCTTGAGGGCCGACCCGCAACAGCTCGGCCAGATCCGACTCGAGGCCGATTTCAAACAAAAGGACGATCACCCCGATCTCGGAGAGGATGTCGATGATCTGGCTTTGGGAGGAAAACACCTGCACCAGGGATCCCTCGTCGAGTCCGGCAGTGGCTTGCAGAAATTGCATCAGTGCTGAGGATTGAGCCAAGGTGTGCAGCTCTTGGCCGGAAACTTGTCCTTCTGGGAAGACAAGCAACCCCAGAGCGGAGGCCCCTACCGCGACGCCCCCCAGCAATTCTCCCAGCACCGGCGGAAAGCCGAGGCGAACGGCGATTTCTCCGGCAATACGGCTGGCCAGATAGATGACCACCAGAGCCATCAGCACCGCCGCCAAGATCAGGGGTAAAAGATTGGCAGCCCCTTCCGGTTCAAGGGGGGCAGCGGCTTCAACAGCAAGCAACACTGAATCTAGGTTGTTCAACAGCAAGATCTCACCCTCAAATGATGAACAGCTTTTTGTCTCGGGCCGGCCCTGGTGGGAACGCTGCCGTTCCCATTCCTTTCGCCCTTCTGCTGGAAGACTGTTACAGAAGCTAACCTCCCTTGGGAACTGTTGGCAACGCCCAGGTAGGCACTCTTATACTCCAGATAATTGATACTTATCTGGAGTATTGTCTCCACAGACGTTCCCATGAGCAGGACGAAGCCCTTACCACTTCCTCTCCTGGAAAACCCCTCAGAACCGGCAATCCAGGACAAGCTGCTCCTCAGGAGGAAGCCTCGCCTTGGCCCGGTGCAGGATTGGATCCATCCGGATCGGACGGTGGCCCAGACAGATCCAGAGGATTAAACCGGTTCATGGCCGTCATCAGTCCCTCTTGCCAGCAGCACTCCACGGCCTCTACCGCCACATCCAACACCCGCTCCAGCACCTCTTGTTCTGCAGGGGCGAATCCACCCAACACATGCCCGACCACATCTTGGCTGCCCCTGGGTTTGCCCACCCCCAAACGCAGCCGCGGAAACCCTTCGCTCCCCAAGTGCTGAATGATGGACTTCATGCCGTTGTGCCCACCGGCAGAACCGGATCCCCGCAGGCGCAGACGACCCAGCGGCAGATCCATATCGTCGTACACCACCAGCACAGAGGCGAGATCTAACTTGTACCAATCCAGCACCGCCCGCACCGATTGGCCGGAACGGTTCATGTAGGTTTCCGGCTTGAGCAAGCGTCGCTTTCCTCCCAGGGCAAACCCTTCTCCGTAGCTACCTTGGAATCGCTTCTCCAAAACCAACGGGATCCCCCAGCGCTGCGCCAGCCGATCCACCACCATAAAGCCGCAATTGTGGCGGGTATTGGCGTATTGAGGGCCGGGATTGCCCAGGCCCACAACGAGCTGCAGGGAAATCTCATCGGTTCCCTTGGGCTTGACCTGGGTCACAGCGCTTCTCGCCTCCTCGAGCTAAAGTAAGGCATCGCTGCTTTGAGTGGTGTTGGCGTGTTTTTGGGCTGCTGGTCGCCCCGAAGGTGTCAGATACCCAGCCGGACTGAGTCGGGACAGCGGTGAGGATCCCTGGGGGCAAATGGCTCGCCGCCCATGACTCTGCCATTGTTTATTGTCAACGCTCATTGTGAACGCTTCTGACCAACCCTGCTATGAGCCTGCCCACCCCCTTCGGTCTTCACCCCAGCACAACCGAATTCGATGCCTCGGATGCCCTGCGCCTCAGCCAGCGTCTGATTCAGGTGGGGATCGCCCTCTCCTCAGAAACGGATCTGCAGCGGCTGCTGGAGTTGATTGTTGCTCAAGCCCGAGAACTGACCCACTGTGATGGGGCCAGCCTTTTTGTCCGAGAGGGGGAGGAACTGCGCTTTTTCGTGGTCAACCGCCATGAGGAGCTGCGGGATCTGCGCCTGCCCCTCAGCCCTTCCAGCATTGTGGGCTATGTGGTGCTCACCGGGGAGAGCCTGAATCTGCCAGATGTCTACCACCTGCCCGCCGACCGGCCCTATGCCTTTAACCCACAGGTGGATCAGCAAACCGGCTATCGCACCCGCTCCTTGCTCACTGTGCCCATGCGGGATCCCTCAGGAAAGATCCTCGGCGCCCTACAACTGTTGAACCGCCTAAAGCCGGATCACCCCACCCCCCTAGCTCCTGACCAAGTGGCCGAGTGGAGCCAACCTTTTTCTGAGCTGGAAGTTAGCGTGGCAGAAGCCTTGGCCTCCCAGGCGGCGGTTGCCTATCAAAACGTCCAATTGCGGGAAGAGCTCAAATCTGCCCACTTCGAGACCATCTTCTGTCTGTCTCTGGCCGCAGAATACCGGGATCAAGATACCTCCTTTCACCTGAAGCGGATGAGCAACTACTCTCGCATCATCGCCAAGCACTTGGGCCTATCCAGCCATGAGCAAGAGCTGATCTTCTACGCCAGTCCCATGCACGATGTGGGCAAAATCGGGATCCCCGATGCCATCTTGCAAAAGCCGGGGCGCCTGACCCCAGAAGAACGGCAGATCATGAACCGTCACCCTGAGATTGGTTATGAGATCCTCAGCAAGTCCGACTCCGAGCTGATGCAAAAGAGCGCCATCATCGCCCTTACCCACCACGAGAAGTTCGACGGCAGTGGGTATCCGCGCGGCCTCAAAGGAGAAGGGATCCCTCTAGAAGGGCGAATTGTGGCCTTAGCCGATGTATTCGATGCCTTGGCCAGCCGTCGCCCCTACAAAGAAGCCTGGGCTTTGAATGAGGTCTTTCAGTTTGTAGAAGACAACAGCGGCAGCCATTTCGACCCGCAAGTGGTGGCCGCCTTTAACCGAGGACGCAGCGAAATTCTGGAAATCTACCACCGCTATCAAGAAACCCGCTAAATCCAGCTCCAGATCAATCAGGGATCCAAGATACCAACCCAGAACATTCAGCTCCAAAGGGATCCGTCCCAGCAAACCGCAAAGAAGGGATCCCAGGCCATCCTTTCCG
>NZ_JANSIB010000062.1:14437-16209 GCF_047461895.1 Synechococcus sp. R55.8
CAAAGGGATCCGTCCCAGCAAACCGCAAAGAAGGGATCCCAGGCCATCCTTTCCGTACAATCCCGCAGAATCTTATGGGCAAAAGGTGGGATCCCAGGGCAAACTGAAGGTGGTCGATTTTCTGCAGGAATCACCCCATCAAAGGCCGATTTAGGGCCGACTTTTTGTGTTGCTCTACACATTGGCATCCAACCCATCTGTACCCAACGTGTGCCGAGGATCCCTGTGATGGCTACCCTGACAAATCCACCCACTCCTACCCTATCGATCAACACCAAGCTGCGCGATTTGGCCTTGGTGGAGTTTCAGGTGAGCGAGTCCACCCCTTGTGAGAACGTGGTGCGCCGCCTAGAAGATGACAGCAGCCTTTCAGGAGTCATCGTGCTGGACGAGCGGTCACAGGTGCGGGGAATGTTGACCCGCCGCGCCATTCTGGAGTGGATGCTTAGCAAGCCCTACGGCCTGGATGTGTTTTTGAAGCGGCCCATCAGCTCCATGGTAGAGTTCCATAGCCGGGATTTTCTCTTGCTCCCCGGCGACTGCGATGTCATCCAAGCAGCCGACCGAGCTTTCCAACGGCCCGAAGAGACCATCTATGACCCCGTGGTGGTTCAACTGGGATCCCAGGACTACCGCCTTCTCGATGTGCCGGTGTTGTTGGTGGCCCAGGCCCAGGTGCATCTGGCCACCCAGCGCAAGCTACAGGAGCAGCAGGAAGAGATGAAAAGGATCTTGGCAGAGCTGGAGCAGGAAAAAAACCGCAGCCTCCAGTATGCCCGGGATCTGGAGCGACAAAAAGCCGAGATCCTCAGCCAAAACCTGGCCCTAGATATGGAACGCCGGCGGGCCCAACAGCGCTCCGAGGAGTTGGCTCGCCTTAACGCCCGCATCATCGAGATTAGCTCGATCCTCTCGGAGAAGGGCAAATCCACCTTTGCCGCCACCTTTGCTGGGGTAGAAGCGGTGCGCACCCTCTTCCAGGAAATTGCCGACAACAACCAGGAGCTATCCCGCGAACTCAAGGAGATCAACACCATCGTGGATTTGATCGTAGAGGTGGCAGGATACATTCGCCTGCTCTCTTTCAATGCGGCTGTAGAGGCCAACCGCAGCGGTGGTGCCGGTGGCTTTGGAGCCATTGCCCAGGAGATCCGCAAATTGGCCGGGCGAACCACTGAAGCCAGCAACCGTATTCGCAGCTTGGCAGAGCGTATCCAGCGCCAGAGCCAATCCACACTGCAATCGGCCCAAAGCAGTGCTGAGGTGGTGCAATCCCTTTACCAGCAGGCCCAGTCAGCCCAGTTGGCCCTGGAAGAGCTGCAAACCCTGTTGGAACGAGCCCAGATCTAGCCGAACTTTTGAGATTCTTTTGGATCTTGAGATCCTATGGTTGCCATGGTGACTAGGGGGCAGCTTTCCCCTCTCGAATCTCATAAGTATAAAATTGCCCAGCCACGGCAAGGGTTTCAAAGTGGTAGGTGGGCAAGGAGATCCCCAGTGGGCCAAAGTTGAGCAACGACAAATCGGTGGCGTAGAGGCTGAAAAGGATAAAATTCTGCCGGCGGGTTTGGCGCATGAACAAAGCTTCCAGTTCGGGCTGAAGCTCTCGGACGAGGGTATGACATTCCTCAATCAAAGTGGCCAGGAAAGCCGGGATCTGAGCACAGTATTCCCGCGTAGCGTAGGCGGCCAGTTGTTGCCCTGCATGGGTTCTGTACTGATACATTCACGCTGAACTCTCCTGAACATGGTTCAGGAAAGAAGCGATCGCA
>NZ_JANSIB010000063.1:0-16158 GCF_047461895.1 Synechococcus sp. R55.8
TCTCTATCTCGTCAGTGCTCTCTTTTGGCTCAAATGAAAGATCAACACAACCTAGGGCACTAAGAACGCCTGCCCCTGAGATTATGTATCATTTTTGCTTTGAGCGATGTTTTCCGCACTACAAGTTCCCCCCTAACCCCGTAAAATCACGGGCGAGGAAGGGTGCTCAGGCTTCTGTGGATATCACCCCACCGAGTGCTGGGGGAGCAGGGATCCCTGCGCGGATTCTCAACTACTCCACCTGCGCTGTCTCCGGGGATCCCGCCTGAGTTTCTGGGTGAAAGTAGCGGTAAATCTGTCGGGCAATCTTCGGGCCAATGCCGGGCACCTGGGCCAGCTGGTCTTCTGAAGCCACCTGAATGCGGGCAATCGACCGAAATTCTTCCATCAGCAGCTTTTGCCGATACTTGCCTAGGCCGGGGATCTCGTCCAGCGTAGAGGCATGCTGACGCGCTTTCCGTTGCTGGCGATGAAAGGCGAGAGCAAATCGGTGGGCCTCATCTCGCAGGCGTTGCAACAACAAGCGAGCCGGATCTTGGGCGGTCAACCGCAGGGGCACGGGATCCCCCGGCAGAAAGATCTCTTCTTCTCGTTTGGCCAAGGCAATTACCGGCAGGTGATCCAGCCCCAAATCCGCCAAGACGGCCATGACTGCCGACAACTGCCCCTTGCCCCCGTCGATGAGCACCAAATCCGGCTGATCCTCAGGGGTCATTTTGCTGAAGCGACGCCGGGCCACTTCTGCATGGCTGGCAAAATCATCGGAGTGACCGGGGCGCACCTCAGGGTTGCGAATCTTGTAGCGGCGGTAGTGCTGTTTGGCAGGCAGGCCATCGATAAACACCACCTGACTGGCCACAGCATCGGATCCCTGGATGTGGGAAATATCGTAGGCTTCTAGACGGCGGGGCACATCCGGCAAATCCAAGACTTCTGCCAAGCGCTCCAAGGCCGCGGCATCCCGATCCGCCAAGCGCTGAGTGCGGGTTAGCTCCAGTTGGGCATTCCGCTCAACCAACTCGATCAGCTCGGCTTTGCTCTGCCGTTGGGGGGCAACAAGGCTGACCTTGCGGCCTTTTTTCTGACTCAGCCAAGACTCCAGAAAATCGTGATCGGGCAGTTCATACTGGGTCAAAATCTCAGAGGGAATTTCCACCGGATCGCAGTATTGATAATGCTCTTGTAAAGCCCGCTGCAAGATAAGGCCTGGGTCGTCACCGCGGTTTTCGGCCACAAACCCCAGCCGCCCCACCAACTTGCCTGCCCGCACCTGAAACAATTGAATGCAGGCTCGTGAATCATTCATGGCCAAGGCCAGAGCATCACGGCTGACGGTAGAGTTAGGCAAAGAGACCTTCTGGGATTCTCCCAATTGTTCCAAACCGCGAATTTGATCCCGATATCGTGCGGCTGCCTCGTAATTTTCCTGTTCGGCGGCCTGGATCATCTTCTCCTGCAGCTCTCGGATCAGCTCATCTGTCTGGCCTTGGAAGATCATGGCCACTTGAGTCAGCGTTTTGCGATACTCTTCTGGGCTGATCAAGCCTTGGCATACCCCGGGGCAGCGCCCAATGTCGTAGTTCAAACAGGTGCGATCTTTGTACAGAGGTTTGGGCCGTTGGCGCAAGGGAAAAATTCGTTTGACCAACCCAAGGGTATGGCGCAACAGGCCAACATCGGTGTAGGGGCCATAGTATTTGTCTTGATTCCGATCAAGGCGACGATGGCGGGTGATGTAAAGCTGGGGATAAGGCTCTGACCAGGTAATGCACAAATAGGGATACTTTTTGTCATCCTTGAGAAGAACATTGTAGGGGGGCTGATGGGTCTTAATCAGATTGTCTTCTAGGGCTAGGGCTTCACTTTCATTGTCGGTTACGATAAACTCGATCTCGCAAACCTGAGCTACCATGCGCTGAATGCGAGGGGACAGGTCGCCGGTGAAGCGGAAATAAGATCGCACTCGAGAGCGCAATTTCTTGGACTTGCCTACATAGAGGATCTGATCCGTGGCATCTCGCATTAAATATACGCCGGGTTCAGCAGGAATCTCCTTGAGACGGCTCTCTAGAACGTCACGGCTGTGAATCAGAGGGACGGTCATAAAGTTCAGTTCTATCGGGTAGAGTCAGGGATCCCATGACTTCAATCTAGCAAGGATATGGCTTTTCTCGGCAACACTGACTCCAACCCATGTGGAGACACAGTCATTCTGAACAATCATTCTGAACAAGTTTGGGAAGCTCGTCCTGCTTTCAAGCTCCAACCTGCTAGCACAAATGGCAATAGCTCGTCGCATCGCAGGATCAAAGTACCTCTTTTGACGGGTAGACCTCCATGATTTGGGAAGGATAAGTTGATTTGTGATTAACATAATTTTGTCCAGAGTTCTGGTAGTTCATTTACATAAGATATAGCAGCAATGGAAAGTCGCTTAAGTTTATTAACTAGGGATATATTGAATTCTGAGACAATCTTTTGAGTAGATTCAGGTATAAATTGCCTGTGACAATCCTGGCATCGATAATGCTGCTTTCCATTATGGATCTTGTCGTATCTAAGTTAAAAGAATGACGGCTTGGGCAAGTCAGCATGAGCTTACTCAGAAACACGAAAAATCTAGGGTAATAGTATCATTGCTCCCAGAGCACCACCAGTATAGTCAATAGGGCAAGGGCTCCGTCCCGCTGGCGCGACCCGAATCTCTGAGCTCTATCCTTACAATTGAGCTCCTGGATCCTGGCCTATGTCTTGCTGCAGGGCGGCCAAGTCTATCTTTGGCTTCTGGGTCTTGACTTTTGTCGGCCTGAGGTCTTCTAGGTTCAGCCAGCGATAGACCGTTGCACGCCTGACTTTGTACATCTGTTGTACATCTGTGGGGTTGCCCTCTTCCTGGACATACCCTACGGCTGTCTCCCTACCGCAGTTCTCCACAGGGCCAGTTGCCAGCGAGCGGAGCCGGTGTGAGCTGGCGCATTCGCCCTAGCTTTCTCAGATCGTCCGCAGTCCGTCGGGGAAAGCTGCAGAAGAAACTCGAAAAATCTGTTCATGGCGAGCTTTTTTGTCTTTACTTCGCTGATCCGATTGCCCCAACGGTTGCCCTGTTGGCAAGAGCCAGCCGTGACTTGAGACTGCCCCCCTTTTCCTGTCGGATTGGAGTGCGATATGCTGGTTTTCCACCTCTGAAAGCGTGATTTATTCCAAACTGTTTTTACTCCTATGAATCCCCATCCCTCTCAGGTCTCGGCCCCTATCCTGCAGGAAAACTGGCACTTTCAAGAGCGGGATGCTTGCGGGGTCGGCTTTTTGGTGGATCAGCAGGGGAGAGCCAGCCACGACCTCTTGCAGAAAACCCTTCAGGCCCTCACCTGTATGGAACATCGGGGTGGCTGTGGCGGCGACGGCCAGAGCGGTGATGGGGCGGGCATTGCAACGGCAATCCCCTGGTCGCTGTTGCAGGCAGAGAGGGAAGAAATTCGAGCTTGGGATCCCACTCACAGCGCGGTGGGGATGGTCTTTTTGCCTCAGGATCCTGCTGAGTGTCAGGCGGTGCAGCAGGTGATCGATGAGTACTTGACCACCACCGACTGGCAGCGGGTGGTTTGGCGGCAGGTACCGGTCAATCCCAATTGCCTGGGGCCGATGGCACGGCAGACCATGCCCTCCATTTGGCAGATGCTCCTCACCCATCCCACGCTGGAAGGAGACGAGCTAGAGCAGCAGCTCTATCTGTTGCGGCGGCGCATTCGGCGGCGGGTAGAGGCTCGGTTTGGCTTTTATGCTCTGTATTTTGCCTCTTTGTCCTGCCGGGTTGTCGTTTACAAAGGCATGGTGCAATCGTCGGTTCTGGGCCAGTTTTATCGAGATCTGCAAAACCCCCTCTACACCACCACCTACGCCACCTACCACCGCCGCTTCAGCACCAATACCCTGCCGCGTTGGTCGCTGGCTCAGCCTTTCCGCTACCTCTGCCACAACGGCGAGATCAACACCTACCTGGGCAATGTCAACTGGATGGCCGCCCGCGAACAAACCCTTTCCCATCCCCGCTGGGGTACAGCGGTCGAGGATCTGAAGCCGATTATTGACCCGGGCACCAGCGACTCAGCAGGTCTGGACGCTGTGTTTGAGCTGTTGATTCAGTCGGGCTACTCCACTCAGCAGGCGATGATGGTGCTGATCCCGGAAGCCTATCGCAACCAGCCAGAACTGCAGAATCACCCGGAAGTGGTGGATTTCTACGAGTTCTTCGGCGGCCTGCAGGAGCCTTGGGATGGCCCGGCGATGGTGGTTTTCTGCGACGGCAAAACCATCGGGGCCACGTTGGATCGCAATGGCCTGCGCCCAGCCCGCTACGCTCGCAGCCGCGATGGTCTGCTGGTGGTGGCCTCGGAAGCTGGCGTGGTTCCTCTGCCGGAGACCGACATTTTGGAAAAAGGGCGGCTAGGCCCAGGGCAGATGCTGACGGTGGATCTGCAGAGCGGGCAAATCTGCAAAAACTGGGAGATCAAAACCCAGGTGGCAGCCCAGCACCCCTACGGCGAATGGCTCAAAGCCCATCGCGTTCAGCTCAGCACCCAAGGCTTTGAAAATACCCCTCACCTCTCGGAAGAACAACTGTTACAAGCCCAAACCGCCTTCGGGTACTCCTCAGAAGATGTGGAGATGATCATCGAGGAGATGGCGGCTACGGGCAAGGAGCCCACCTTCAGCATGGGGGATGATGCGCCGCTGGCTGTGCTGTCCACCCAGCCTCATCCCCTCTACGACTATTTCAAGCAGCGCTTTGCCCAGGTCACCAACCCTGCCATCGATCCCCTGCGGGAGAGCCTGGTGATGTCTTTGGATGTGTATCTGGGATCCAAGGGCAACCTGCTGGAGATCCGCCCTGAGCATGCCCGCCTGTTGCAGTTGCGCAGCCCGGTGCTCAACGAAGCGGAGCTGGCCGCTCTGCAGCATACCCCTTTTCCCTGCCACACGCTCCCGATTCTCTACCCGGTGGCTGCCGGCCCAGAAGGACTGGAGGTCCAGGTACGGGCCCTCTGCCAGCAGGCGGCTCAGGCAGTGCGGGGGGGAGCTGAGATTTTAATCCTCTCGGATCGCGGCCTTGATGCCGAGCAGGCTCTGATCCCACCTCTGTTGGCGGTGGGCGCCATCCACCATCACCTCATCCAGGAGGGGCTGCGCCTACGCGCTTCCCTGGTGGTGGAGACTGCCCAATGCTGGAGCACCCACCACTTTGCCTGCTTGATCGGCTACGGGGCCAGCGCCGTTTGTCCTTATCTGGCCTATGAAGCTGTGCGGCAGTGGTGGCACAAGCCCAAGACGCAAACCCAGATGGCTGCCGGCAAGTTGCCCCAGCTTTCCCTGGCCGAGGTGCAACTGAAGTACCGCGCCGCCATTGAGGCAGGGCTGCTCAAGATTCTTTCCAAAATGGGCATTTCTCTGCTCTCCAGCTACCACGGAGCGCAGATTTTCGAGGCCATTGGCCTGAGCCAAGAGGTGATCGATCTGGCCTTCCGCGGCACGGTGTCGCGGGTGGGAGGCATGACGCTGGCGGATCTGGCCCGCGAGGGCATGGTGAATCACCAGCGGGCCTTTCCCGAACTCACCTCGAAAAAGCTGGAGAACTTTGGCTTTATCCAGGCGCGGCCCAAAGGCGAATACCACATCAACAGTCCAGAAATGGCCAAACTGCTGCACAAGGCCATCGAATCGGGTCAGCCTGCCCACTATGAGATCTACAGGGCGCACCTGCGCAGCCGCACCCCCACCGCGTTGCGAGACCTGCTGGATTTCCGCAGCGACCGGGATCCCATTCCCTTGGAGGAAGTGGAACCGGTGTCGGAGATTTTCAAACGCTTTGCCACAGGTGGGATGTCCTTGGGGGCCCTCAGCCGCGAGGCCCACGAGACCCTGGCCATTGCCATGAACCGCATCGGCGGCAAGTCCAACTCCGGTGAAGGCGGGGAAGATCCGGAACGATACCTCCCCATCACCGATGTAGGCCCAGATGGCACCTCGGCCCGCTTTCCCCACCTGAAGGGGCTGCGCATGGGGGACAACGCCAGCTCGGCGGTGAAGCAGGTGGCCTCGGGCCGCTTTGGCGTGACACCGGAGTATTTGCTCAACGCGCGGCAAATTGAGATCAAAATTGCCCAGGGGGCCAAGCCGGGCGAGGGCGGGCAACTGCCGGGCAAAAAGGTGAGTCCCTACATCGCCAAGCTGCGCCGCTCCAAGCCGGGGGTGACCTTGATCTCGCCGCCGCCCCACCACGACATCTACTCCATCGAGGATCTGGCGCAGTTGATCTTCGACTTGCACCAGGTGAACCCCCAGGCACAGGTGTCGGTGAAGCTGGTGGCGGAGGTGGGCATCGGCACGGTGGCGGCAGGAGTAGCCAAGGCCAACGCCGACATCATCCAAATCTCCGGCCATGAAGGGGGCACAGGGGCTTCCCCCTTGAGCTCCATCAAACATGCCGGGGCACCTTGGGAGTTGGGCCTGGTGGAGGTGCATCATACCCTGCTGGAAAACGGCCTACGGCAGCGCTCCATCCTGCGGGTGGATGGCGGCATTCGCACGGGTTGGGAAGTGGTGATGGCGGCCATGCTGGGGGCAGAAGAGTTTGGCTTTGGCACGGTGGCCATGATTGCGGAGGGGTGCATCATGGCGCGGGTGTGCCACACCAACAACTGCCCTGTGGGAGTGACCAGCCAGAAGGAGGAGTTGCGCAAGCGCTTCCCCGGCACGCCAGATCACGTGGTGACCTTCTTCACCTTTGTGGCGGAGGAGGTGCGCCAAGTCTTAGCGCAACTGGGCTACCGCTCTCTGAAGGAGGTGATTGGACGGGTGGATCTGCTCTGTCCGCGGGCCGATGCGGTTCTGCAGAAGACCCAATCCTTGAACTTGGAGTGTCTGCTGCGAACTCCCCCCGGTTTTGATCCCAACACCCTGCCCGACTGGTTGGAGCATGAGCCGGTTCACGCCAACGGCCCGGTGCTGGATGAGCAGATCCTGGCTCAGCCGGAGGTGCAGAAGGCGGTGGAGACCTGCGGCACGGCCACGGTGGAGATCCCTATCGCCAACACCGACCGCTGCGTAGGCGGGCGCATTGCCGGAACCTTGGCCCGCTTGTACGGAGATACCGGCTTCGCCCAACAGGGGGGGCAGTTGGATCTGCGCTTTGTCGGCAGCGCCGGCCAGAGCTTTGGCGCTTTTACACTGGCGGGGATGCGCCTGACCCTGACAGGAGAAGCGAATGACTACGTGGGCAAAAGCATGTGTGGCGGCGAGATCGTCATCCTGGCTCCCCCTGAGGCGCCCCGCGATCCGGCGGAAAATGTAATCCTGGGCAACACCTGTTTGTACGGGGCCACGGGCGGATCCCTGTTTGCCAACGGCCAGGCGGGGGAACGCTTTGCGGTGCGCAACTCGGGAGCGCAGGCGGTGATCGAGGGATCCGGCGACCACTGCTGCGAGTACATGACCGGTGGGGTGGTGGTGGTGCTGGGGCGGGTGGGCCGCAACCTGGGAGCGGGGATGACCGGCGGCCTGGCCTATGTGCTGGATGAGGAGGGCAACTTCCCCGCCAAGGTCAACGGGGAGATCGTGCGCATTCAGCGGGTGCAGACGGCGGCAGCAGAGGCACAACTGAAGAGCCTGATCCAAGAGCACTATCGCCGCACCCATTCCCCCAAAGCGGAGCGCATTCTGCAAAATTGGGAATCCTATTTGCCTCTGTTTTGGCAGGTGATCCCGCCTTCGGAGGAGGGCAGCGAGCTGACGGATCCCTTGCGATCCCAGCCGCTGGCAGTGGAGTCTTAAGGATCTCTCAGAGCCTGCCGGTAACACTTCTTATCCCCACGACGGCCAGAGAGGCTGGTAAACTGCGAGAGTATACCTGGCCTTTTCATCCGCTTTAAATCACTATGAGTCCCAGTTTGCAAGCTGCTCAAACTCAAGCGCGAGTGCCCACCGAGACCATCCTGACGCCGCGCTTCTACACCACCGATTTCGAGGCCATCGGCAAAATGGGCTTAGGGGATCGAGAGGCCGATTTCCAGGCCATCCTGCAGGAGTTTCGCGCCGACTACAACCGCCATCACTTCGTCCGGGGTGAGGAGTTCAACCAAGACTGGGAAAGCCGCCTGGATCCGCAGGCGCGCCGGTTGTTTGTGGAGTTCTTGGAGCGCTCCTGTACAGCCGAGTTCTCCGGTTTTCTCCTCTACAAGGAGCTGTCGCGCAAGCTAAAAGAGACCAACCCCGTTTTGGCCGAGTGCTTTGCCCTGATGAGCCGCGATGAGGCCCGCCATGCCGGCTTTCTGAACCGCGCCATGGGCGACTTCAACATGGCCTTCGACCTGAGCTTTCTCACTAAGCACAAGTCTTACACCTATTTCGCGCCGCGTTTCATCTTCTATGCCACCTATCTCTCGGAGAAGATCGGCTACTGGCGCTACATTCTCATCTACCGCCACCTGGAGGCCCATCCCGAAGACCGCATCTACCCCATCTTCAACTTCTTCAAGAACTGGTGCCAGGACGAGAACCGCCACGGCGATTTCTTTGCGCTCATGCTCCTAAGCCAGCCGCGGCTGCTCAAGGGATGGGTGGCCAAGCTGTGGTGCCGTTTCTTCTTGCTGTCGGTGTTCGCCACTATGTACCTCAACGATGTGGGAGAGCGCCCGGATTTCTACCGCCTCATCGGGCTGGATCCCCATACTTATGACATGGAGGTAATCTACAAGACCAACCGCGAGGCGGCCAAGGTGTTCCCGGTGGTGTTGGATGTGGAAAACCCTGAGTTTGTGCGGCGGCTGCAAAAGTGCGTGGCCAACAACGCTAAGCTGAGGGAGATTGCCCGGGGATCCGGCCCCTTCAAGGGTTTGCGCAAGCTGCCCCTCTACTTGGATAACTTCTATCAGTTTTTGCGGCTGTTCCTCCTGAAACCTCGGAAAGCTGGCTTCTACCTGTGGGAGCAGCCGGAGCCCCGTTTTGAAGGAACGGCTGTTTCTGCTTGAGCCGTCTTGCCCTCAGCTTGGTACCCGTACAGCCTCATAGGTCAGCCATGAACATTGCCGCTGAGATTACGCCGCTCTTTTTGCTGGGAACGCTGGCCTTTTTGGGTTGGGGCTTCTGGAGAGCCCGTCGGCGGGGATCCTTGGCCGTCTGGGTGTGGTTACAGGGATCCCTGCTCCTGTTGCCGTGGGTGGTTTTCCTGGGGCTGCTGCTGCTGGGGATCTACCTCAATTTTGCAGGCTTCCTGGTGTTGCTGTTGGTCTTTACAGGGCTTTACATTGCTGTGGGGCGCAAGACCCGCCAGTTGGCCCAGCAGGAGCTGCAGGCCCGTCGCGAGCAGTTGGCTCGTCTGGAAGAGCAGGGGGAAGCCCCTTCGGCAGGGGAGGCGCCTTTGGAAGCGTCTGCGGTTCTGCAGCGGATCTCGGCTGAGGATCTGCAGGCCATTCAGTCTATTTTCGGCCTCGATACCTTTTTCGTCACCGAGACCGTCCCCTATGGGGAAGGGGCGATTTTTAAGGGCAACCTGCGCCAGGAGGCGGAGGTGGTGGTACCCCTGCTGGTGGAGAAGCTCAAAGAGCAGGTGGGCAGTCGCTACCAGCTCTTTTTGGTGGAGGATCCGGCGGAAAAGCCGGCGGTGGTGGTCTTGCCGGATCCCATCGTCAATTACCGCGCTTCCGTGGGGGCGCAGATCCTGGCGGGGGCGTTGCTGGTCTTCAGCTTCGTCGCCACGTTGGAGGTGGGGGCCAATCTCTTGGGCTTCCGGCTGTTGGATGCGCCAGGGCGCTGGGTGGAAGCCCTGCCGGTGGCGGCCGGGATCTTCGCCATCTTGCTGGTGCATGAGACCGGACACCGCTGGATGGCGGGCAAGTACGGCGTGCGCCTCAGCCCTGCTTTTGTTATCCCCAGCTTGGGGATCGGCACGCTGGGATCCCTGAACCGCATCCAATCGCCGGTGCCCAGCCGCAAGGCCCTCTTCGACATTGCCTTTGCCGGCCCGGCAGCGAGCGGGATCCTGTCGCTGCTGGTGCTCTTGGCTGGCCTGAAGCTCTCCGGCTCCGAGGGTCTGTATGTGCCCACGGAGATCTTCCGCAGCTCCATCCTGGTAGGCACCCTAGCGCGGCTGGTGCTGGGATCCCAGTTGCAGGCGGAGCTGGTTCCCATTCATCCTTTTGTTGCCGTGGGCTGGATTGGCCTGGCAATCACCGCCTTGAGCCTGCTGCCGGCAGGGCAGCTGGACGGGGGTCGCATTGTGCAGGCGGTGTACGGGCGGAAGACGGCGGCCCGCGCCACCTTCATCACCCTGATTGCCTTGGCGGTGGCGGCCATCAGCAACGTCTTGGCCCTCTACTGGGCGCTGCTGATCCTGTTCATCGCCCGCGAGCCAGAGCGTCCACCGCAGGATGAGATTACTGAAACCGACGGTCAGCGGGATGCTTTGGCATTGCTGGCCCTCTTTTTGATGGTCATGACCCTGTTGCCGATTGCTCCGGCCTTGGCGGGCTTTCTCAATTTCCCCAACGGCTGATGGGGTAGAGGCCCAGGATCCGCCGGCGAGAGGAGCTCACTGTGTCTGGACCGGGGAAAGGCTTTGGCCTAGGCAGAGCTGGAAAGGACAGAGGAGAGCACCTGCAGCGTCTGTTGGCCCAAGCCGTTCGCCATCACCAGGCAGGGCAATGGCCACAGGCTGTCTCACTTTACCAGCAGGTGCTGCAAGCCCAGCCCACCCACCCCGAGGCACTGCACCTCTTGGGGGTCTGTCGGCAGCAACAGGGATCCCTGGACGACGCGATTGCCCTGATCCGGCAGGCCCTTGCCCACCAGCCCTGGTTTCCCGACGCCCACTTTAATTTGGGAATTGTTCTCAAGCAGGCGGGGCAGCTGGCGGAGGCGAAAACTCACCTGCAACTGGCCCTAGAGCAGGGGGGGCCGGACGCGGAAGTTTTGTACCAGCTGGGGCTGGTGCTGCGGCAGCAGGGGGATTTGGAGGCGGCCCTTGTCCCCTTGGGACAGGCCCTGGAGCTGCAGCCGGACTTTGCCGATGCCGCCTACACCCTGGCCATCCTGCTGCGGGATTGTGGCCGGGAGGAGGAAGCGGCGGAGCTGTTCTACCAACTCTGGCAAGCGGATCCCGCCGACTTGGCCGCGGCCCTGGGCTGGTGTGTTAGCCAGTTGCCCTTGCTGTACGCCTCGGCAGACCAAGTTTCCGTGGCTCGGGAGCGCTACCGCCAAGCCCTACAACAGGTGAGGGGCCGCTGGGAACACCTGCCGCGGGATCCCGAAACCCTGGAGCGAGCAGCTGCCGGGATCGGCTCCGTCCAACCCTTCTTTTTGCCCTACCAAGGCCAGAACGACCGCGATCTGCAGCAGCTCTACGGATCCTTGGTGAGGGACGTGATGGCGGCCCGCTATCCCCAGCCCTCCGTCCTCTGGCAGCGACATCCTGGCCGAGTGCGGGTGGGCATTGTCTCCGGCCTGTTTCGGGATCACTCCGTTTGGAAGATCCTGACTCGCGGCTGGGTAGAAGCCCTGGATCGTGCTCAAGTGGCCCTCTACGGCTTCCACACCTCGGTCATCCAAGATGAGGTCACGTGCTCCCTGCCCCCTCGTTTTGAGCACTTTGTGGCCGGATCCCGCAGCATAGAAGAATGGCAAGCGGCTATTCGAGAGGCACAGCTGGATGTGCTCCTCTACCCGGAAGTGGGCATTGACCCGGTCTGTGCCCAACTGGCCGCCCTCCGCTTGGCGCCGGTACAGGCGATGGCCTGGGGCCACCCGCAAACTTCTGGCCTGCCGACAATAGACGTTTTCCTCAGCAGCGAGCTGATGGAGCCGCCGGACGGGGCCGGCCATTACACCGAGCAGCTCCTGCCCCTGCCTGGCATCGGCACCTACTATATTCCCCTAGAAGTTGACCCCGCCCCTGTGGACTGGCAAGCTTGGGGGGTGGATCCCGACAGGGTGCTTTACCTCTGCGCCCAATCCCTATTCAAGTACTTACCTCAGTACGACGAGGTGTTCCCCCGCATCGCCCGGGAAGTGGGGAAGTGTCAATTTCTATTTTTGCGGGGCCGCCTCTCCCAAGGGATCCGCGAGCGCTTTTGGCAGCGGCTGCGACGAGCCTTTCAGGCCTATGACCTAGCTGCCGAAGAGTATGTGGTGCTCCTACCGGAACTCTCGCCTGCAGAATATGCCGCCTACAACGCCCTGGGGGATATTTACCTGGATAGCCTCGGCTGGTCAGGGGGCAACACCACCCTGGAAGCCCTGCCCCACGGCCTGCCCATCGTCACCTTGCCCGGATCCCTGCTGCGGGGCCGCCACACCTACGCCATCCTGCAGCAGATGGGGATCCTGGATACCATCGCCCACACCCTCGATGAATACGTCCAGATTGCCAGTCAGTTGGGCTTGGATCCAGAGTGGCGAGAGCAAATGGGCCAGCAGGTGAAAGCACGTCAAGATCGCGTCTACCGGGATCCCGCGCCGATCCGCGCTCTGGAAGAGTGGTTGCGAAGCCTGAAGACCTGAGGGGGCAGTTTGGGTGAAAGGATAAACGGGTGAGTGTTGTCCTCTTGAAGGGATCCCGGACAGATGGCAGGATAGGCGGGGTTGTCTTGCCGGGCTTTGCCCATGTCTTCTGAGTCTGCTCCCGGTCAGTTCCCCAGGCCGGAAAACGCCCCCGACAACTTGCCCTCCCTTTCAACGCGCCTGAAAGAGATTGCCGTGGTATTCCTGCGGCTGGGATCCCTGGGTTTCGGCGGCCCCCAAGCCCACATCGCCATGCAACACGATGAGGCGGTGATCCGGCGGGGCTGGATGAGCCAGGAACAATTTACCGAAGGGGTGGGCCTATGTGAAATGTTGCCAGGGCCAGCTTCTACCCAGATGGGGATCTATGTCGGCTATGTGCGGGCAGGCTGGTTGGGGGCGGTGCTGGCGGGGATTTGCTTCATTGCCCCTGCTTTTGTGATCGAGGTGATTTTTTCTTGGCTTTACTTTCGCTTTCAGGGGGTGCCGCAGCTAGAGGGGATGTTTTTTGGGGTGGCCCCGGTGGTGATCGCCATTATCCTGGCCTTTTGCTGGAAACTGGGCCGTAAAGCTGTGAAGGATTGGAGCCGGGGGCTGATCGCGGTGGCGGCCTTTGCCCTGCTGCTGATTGGGGGGGTGAATATCCTGTTGCTGTTCGGGCTGGCGGCTCTGGTGGGGCTGCTGCTGTATGGGCCCAAAAAAGGCCCACTATCGGGGATCCCGATTTTACTCCCTTGGCCAGTATTGACGTTGGCCCAGACGGTAGTGGCCACGGTTCCACCGGAAACCCTTATCCTGAGCAGCTTTTGGGGTCTGGAGCGGATTGGTGCCTATTTCTGGCCTTTGACCTTGTTTTTCCTGAAAGTAGGCGGCACCATCTTCGGGGGAGGGTTGGTGATCATCCCCTTCATCGCCGACGAGGTGGTGGATCAGTTGGGCTGGTTGACGCCGACAGAGTTCTTGGATGGGGTGGCCATTGGGCAATTTACTCCTGGCCCGGTGGTGCTGACGGCAGCCTTTATCGGCTACAAGGTGGCAGGGGTGCTGGGGGCCCTGACGGCAACAGTGGCCATCTTTGCCCCTTCTTTTGCCTTTATTTTGCTGGCAGCTCCGGTTCTGTTGCGCATACGGCACAATGCTTGGGTGAAGGGATCCCTGCAGGCAATTACCCCAACGGCCCTGGGGGCTGTTGCTGCGGCTACAGTGCCCTTGGCCCAAAATGCGCTGCTACAACAAACAACTCCCGCTTCGCTGGTGGCTTTGGGGATCGGGGTAGCGGCCTTCATTGCCTTGATGCGCTTTCGCCAGCCCACTTGGCTGTTGGTGTTGATGGGAGGGGGGGCGGGTTTGCTGGCCCGAGGTCTGCTGGCCTAAAGGTTTTGCTCCCTGGCCCTGCTTTCTCCTTGGGGGTGAGGGAATGACCCTGATTCAGCCTGATGGCCACGGCACTAACTGGCTTGGGCCAGCCCTTCCTCAGTGGGATCCCTGCCTTCCAGGCGACAAAACAGTTGCCGCATGAGCAGCTCCCGTTGGCCAAGAGACAGGTGAGGGGCAAGGGTGCCGGGAAAGTGGGGCATGGCGAGGGTGACACGATCCAACAGGTCGGCGCGGCGATGTCTCTGTTGAATAGCCCAAGCCCGTTCCAGAAGGTTTTGGGCTGCTTCTGGCGCTAATCCCGCTTGCTCCGATAACCACGCTGCCAGTTGTTCCAAATCGGGGTCGAAGCGCAGCCGGTACATGTAGATCAACATGCCGATCCCGATCACCAAGCCCAAGCCACTGGCTACATAGGCGGCTTTGATGGAAGTTCCCGGCAGATAGGCCACCGCCGACACGCGCAAGATTTCGTAGGGGATGCGGATCAGGCTATAGCCGACAACATAGGTCCAAACCCAAGTGCCATCTTTGAGTTTGGGAAAGCGCCAGAACATTCCCATCAAGAGGGCAAATAGAAGCAGGTTGAGGACGCTTTCGTAAAAAAAGATGGGGTGAAAAAACTCAAATTGGCTGTATTCCGGCTCGCGGGCTTGGGGAGGAATGTACACCCGCAGCGGCCAAGGGCTGTCGGGAGGAATAGGGGCACCGTAGGCCTCAGAGTTGAAAAAGTTGCCCCAGCGCCCGATGGCTTGGCCCAAAATCAACCCCGGCGTGAGCACATCGGCGTACTTCCAGCCGTTGATCCCGGTGGTGCGGCAATAGAGGTAAAGGGCAAGCGCGCCGGCCAACACCCCACCGTGGATGATGAGACCCCCCTGCCAAATGGCAAAGGCCGAGAGGGGGTTGTCTTGGAACTCTGACCAGTGGGTGAGGACGTAGTAGAGGCGGGCGCCCAGAAACCCAGATATTACCAACCACAGGGCCAGTAGCTCCACTCGTTCACTGGCTTTGCCAGGCTCTTTCTCTAGATGACGAGATTCTGCCAACGCTTTGGTCAAGATCAAGCCGACCAACACGGCCACTGCCATCAATAGGCCATACCAGCGTAGGCCCAGCCCTCCCACCAGCGGGGTGCCGGGGGGAAAGCGGAAGACAAATTCTCCAGGTGAGCTGAAGGTAAGGCCCAACAGCCCTGCACTCCATAGGTTCATCGACAACACGCTCTGCACCCCAAAATTGCTCAACTCAGTTCCACCAGTCGGCCTTATCAACCTCACCCGCTTGGGTTAGCGGGACGGAGTCCCTTCCGGGCTCTTCTCCCCTATCCCCGGCAGCCATTCACAGGCTCCAACAGGGATCCATTCTCCCCGATCCTGAAGCAGCGCCAGTCCTCGTTCCCGGTTGACCCGATCCTACAGGCCCGTCACGGACAAGATTCCACCCTAGAGCCCATACCTTTACCAAAAAGCTAGGTCCAAAGCCCCGCCCTTCCAGGACGGCTTTTGCCCTGTTAGACCTGCGATAAGATACACCCACGCTGGTCGGAGATGCCAAACTCCTCAAGGCCACTCCAGCGCAGTACCAAGCCTTCGATGACGGAGTACACCGGCCAAGTGGTGGGGCTGGATGGGGGCGACAGCAGTGGGCAAGCTGTGCCGTGTCTCCAGTCTTTGCGTTGTACCGAAAGGAGATGGAGGATGTCAACTGGACAGGGGTGTGGATCCCGGATGGGTTGCAGTTGGTATCCATTGCTCCTGAGGCCAAGGCGGTGATGCAACACTGTTATGGCGGCTACACCACCAACCTGACTCTGGAGGAGTTCACCCGCCCCGAAAACTACCTGGTTCATACCCTGGAAGGACAACCGCTCCCGGTAGGGCCGGTGCGCACTTTGATCCCTCACCCATATACCTGGAGTTTCCCCCCTAAGATCAGCTGGGCTTTTGGGGGAGCAACGGCTACTACATGGGCGGTGAACCCTGGGCCGAAGAACGCTACAGCAATCTATAGAGGCTGTAAACTACCCGACTCCGACCGCTAAAGCGGTACGGAGCGGGCTTTCAGTAGCCCTGAGCCTGCTCTGCTCTACCAGAGAACAAAACAGGCCCGAACCTCTAGGCTGGTTTACGACAGCCCCCAAAAGCGCAATCACATTCGCACCATTCAAATCCGCATCTCCTTCCCATCCACAGTGCCCACACTTGAACTGCTTCCCACTGCGATAGGATTGCG
>NZ_JANSIB010000064.1:0-16023 GCF_047461895.1 Synechococcus sp. R55.8
CCAAAGTCGCGTCCAATTTGGCGGCCTGCGACTGGGACACCTTGAGCTTGCAGGATACGGTCAGGACTTGGGTCATGGTTCTATTGTGACTTCCGCATTCCTCCCGGCACTGACCCTACGGGTACAGTGCGGGGCTCCTGCGATTTCTAGCTGACACAGGCAGGCAAGGGCGGCTGTTCGATATTCATGTCCCGCCTTGTTTGGGATGCGACGGTCAGGATGGGGATCCCTCTGTGAGGATTTGGTTAACCTTTTCTGGCCACTGGGGATCTTCAGGTGCAATCACTATGCTCTTGGGTCGGGATCCCAGTTCCCGATAGATGGGCTCCACTGCGGGAGTGCCCCGCAACTGCCAAGCTATGTCTTTGAGCTGTTGAGTGGTCAAGGTCGATAAATCAAGGATGGTCATGTGGATAGCTCCCCCTCTGGGCCAGTGAATCTCTGTAGCTTCGACCCGTTGGGCTTTACCTCAAGATAAACGGAGAGGGTGGGATTCGAACCCACGGTGGCGTCAACCACGGCAGTTTTCAAGACTGCTTCCTTAAACCGCTCGGACACCTCTCCAAATTGCCGGGATCCCCAGGCTTTACTTATGTTACGCAATGGGTTTCTGGCTGTGCAATCGCTGCCGACCACAACCCCCACAGATTTACCCGCCACTGCCGCCGGAGACCTGAGTGGACGCCTGATGGTTGCGAATGGCCCGCTTGACCAAATTGAGGAAGGCAAAGGCCCGTTGGTCGGTGGGATCCAAGCGCATCACCGCTTGAAAGGCTGCTTCCGCCTGTTGCAGAACGGCCAGATCGATTTGGCCATCCTCATCGGCTTCCAGTTGGGCCTTTTGCAAGAGGAGGGCCCCTCGATTGTAATGGGCTGCCACATGGTTGGGATCTGCCGCCAAAACGGCTTCCAGCTCTGTCAGGGCCGGATCCAGATAGCCGCTCATGCCCAGTACCCAGGCCAGCTTGTAACGAGCTTCGGTATGGGTTGGATCGGCAGCAACCGCCTGGCGAAACGCTTGGATGGCAGCCTGGAAATCGCCCGCTTGTACCGCTGCGATGCCTTCTTGGTAGCTGTCGTGAGCCATGAGCAAGTTGGGGGTTGACTGGGAAGCTGGCATGAGGAAGGGATCCCTTACCTGTAGATTAACCCTTGCCAAACGTGTTGCCCCCAATTCCCATCCTAGATGCCGAGAACAGAGCTGTGCCCCTGCCGGTTCAGCGTCTTTTCCCCCTGGGTGATGCCATCTGCAGCAGGAGAAACTGCCGCGGCAGGAGATTGGAGATTGCGCAAAGCCTGACCCCCTCAACCTGTGCCCCTTCCTAGGATGAACATAGCCATTGATTGGGTGTGAACCATGAATGCCAAACTGCTTTTCCTACCGCTGGCTTTGGGGCTGTCTGTGGCTCCGACCACCGCTGTTTTTCCGCAAACCCTAGGCATCTACCCTCCTTTACAAAGGCTGCAACTGGCCGATACTCGTCAGTTGGATGTTGGCACCCGCTCCATCATTGTCAACCCCGTTCCTTCCGACCTGCGGGTGAATCTGGAGCTGGATCGGCGCGGGTCTAACCCCATCTACCGGCCTGGCGAGCCGATTTCTATTACCCTGAGCACCAACCGCGATGCCTACGTCTACCTGTTCAGCATCCAAGCCGATGGCCGTACTCACCTGATTTTGCCCAACCGCTTTTCCGGTGGCAACGAGTTTCTGCGGGCCGGAGAAGTGCGCACCTTCCCACCGCCGGGGGCCAGCTACCGGTTGACCATCGCTCCGCCTTTCGGTCAAGCCCAGGTGTTGGCGGTGGCCTCTCCCCGTCCTCTCAACTTCCAGGAGATCGCCTCTTTCGAGCAGAGTGGATCCTTTGCCGATGTGCGGGTGCGGGGATCCCAACTGGGCAATGCCATTGCCCGCGCCATCATCGTCGAGGGGATCCCTTCCGACCAGTGGGTGACGGCCACCCGATTCTATCGGGTTGCCCCGCGCTAATCCAAGCTCTGAGACCTCAGGTGGATGGCCCGCACAGGATCCCCTTCATCGGGTATATGACCAGCCCCACCGTTCAAGCTGGGAAGGAAGTCAACCACCCCAAAGGCTGCCCAAAGATTGGGTTCATCTGCCACAATGAGAGCAGCCAAAGGTAGTCTCGGCTACGTTTCTCCTGTGCGGTTTTGGTCAGCCGTTCTATGTCCCCTTCCTCCAAGCCCCTGAGCGAGCAGATTCGCAGCATTGACGACCATCTCTCCCGCCGCCCCCTGGATCTGGATCCGGCGGGCTATTTCGTCATCTACTTGGATCGGGAGCAGAACCTCATTTGCGCCAAGTACTACAGTACGGTGATCAACGAGCGGGGGCTGGCCACCGATCCGGAGACAGGAGCTGTGATCCCGGCCAAGGGCCCCGTCAATCGATCCCCTGAACGGGTGTACGTTGGGCGCACGGCCAAAGAACTGTGTGTGCAGATCTTTGAAAAGGAGCAGGAGAGAGTGGTCTCCCAGCTCAGCCATGCGGCCTACTTGGGAAGGGAGTTTCAAAAAGCTGAAGCTGCCCTGATCTCCGGCGAGGAGTACATCCAAGACTGATCCCTTCCCAGAAAGCTCACTTTCGCAAGACTACATCATCCCTTTAGGTGCAGAGCCAGCCGCCGGCTTGGGCTCAGGCTTTTCCACCACAATCGCTTCGGTTGTGAGGTACATTCCGGCTATGGAAGCCGCGTTTTGCAGCGCTGAGCGCACCACTTTGGCCGGATCGACGATCCCCTGGGCGAACATATCCACATAGGTTCCGCTCAGGGCATCGAAGCCAAAGGGCATCTCCTTCTCCAAAACCTTTTCCACCACCACTGACCCTTCCAGACCGGCATTGTGGGCAATCTGAAAGAGAGGGGCCTGCAAGGCTCGGTAAACAATTTCTGCCCCCACCTGTTCTTCGGCATTCAACTTGGCCTTGAAAGCCGGGATCCCTTTGGAGAGGTGCAATAGCGTCGCCCCGCCGCCAGGGACGATCCCTTCTTCCACCGCAGCTCGGGTGGCATTCAGGGCATCCTCAATGCGCAGCTTGCGATCTTTGAGTTCTGTTTCAGTGGCAGCCCCCACTTTGATCACCGCCACTCCCCCGGCTAACTTGGCGATGCGTTCTTGCAATTTTTCGCGGTCGTACTCGGAATCGGTGGTTTCCAGTTGCTTGCGAATTTGAGCCACCCGCTTTTCCACCGCCGCTTTGGTGCTGCCATCGGTCACAATGGTGGTCTTGTCTTTGGTGACAGTGATCTTGCGGGCTACCCCCATCATGTCCAGAGTGACCTTATCCAACTTGATGCCCACATCCTCAGAGATGAGCTGCCCGCCGGTGAGAATGGCAATATCTTCCAGCATGGCTTTGCGCCGATCCCCAAAAGCCGGAGCCTTGACCGCCACCGCATTGAGCACCCCCCGCAGGCGGTTCACCACCAACGTGGCCAGAGCTTCTCCCTCTACATCTTCCGCGATAACCAAAAGAGGCCGACCTTCGCGGGCCACCCGCTCCAGGATGGGCACCAGATCTTGCAGGCTGGAGATCTTGTTGCTGGTGATCAGCAGATAAGCATTCTCGTACTCGGCCACCATCCGCTCCGAGTCGGTGACGAAATAGGGGGAAATGTAGCCGCGGTCGAACTGCATCCCCTCCACCACGTCCAACTCGGTTTCCAGCGACTTGGATTCTTCGACCGTGATCACCCCATCTCGCCCTACAGCATCCATAGCCTTGGCGATCATCTCTCCCACTTCGCTGTCGTTGCCGGCAGAGATGGTGGCTACTTCGGCGATGGTTTTACGGCCTTCCACAGGCTTGGCATGAGCTGCAATTTGCTCCACCAAGTAGGCGGTGGTCTTTTCAATGCCGCGTCGCAAGGCCACAGGGTTGGCACCCGCCGAGATGTTTTTGAGCCCTTCCCGCACCATGCTTTGGGCCAGGATGGTGGCTGTGGTGGTACCATCTCCGGCCACATCGTTGGTCTTAGAGGCCACTTCCCGCATCAACTGGGCGCCTGTGTTCTCCAAAGGATCGGCCAACTCAATTTCCTTGGCAATCGTGACCCCGTCGTTGACGATTTGGGGGGCACCAAACTTCTTCTCCAAGACCACGTTGCGTCCTTTGGGGCCAATCGTAACCTTGATTGCATCCGCCAGTTGGTTGATGCCCTGCTCCAATGCCTTGCGGGCCTCTTCTCTAAACAGAATCCGCTTTGCCATAGAATCCGCGATCCTCGTAAGTCTGACTGGGCTCCTACTTTGGGTACTGCCAGGCGGAGTGGGGTTCCCAGGAATCCTCCGGCTCGGCTAGCAGGGAGTTAGCACTCTAAACTCCTGAGTGCCAATCTAGCCCAAAGACGGGAGCCTGAGCAAGATGGGGCAGATCCAGAGTCACGTTTTGGCTGAGAGGGCTAGGAGTTGCCGCCGATCAGAATGTCGGGAAACTGGGCCTGGGCTTCGCTGATGGGGCGGTTGCGCCCGCCGTTTTGCCAGTAGTTGATGAGTTCGGTGGCTCGGTTGAGCAGCTCAATGCGATCCACCTCGCTGATCCAGGTTTTGCTTTCCAGCTCAGCTTTAAGCTGCTCCCAAGCGTCATCCCGCGGCCAGAAAAAGTAGTGGGTGAGGGGGCTGCGGTTTTTGGCCACCACCTGATCGACGGCAATAGCCAAATCGTTTTCCAACCAGAGGGCTTTTAGGGCGAACTTCGGCAAGGCTCTCTTCTCCTTTGGGCTACTCAACGGACGATCCGATCCTAACCAGGCAGCCTTTCATTCTGACATATGTCCTGTCCATCGGCGGGCCGAGAGCCGGAAGATGGATACGGGCTCAGCCCTGTCTGGGGGCAAAGGGCCCTAGATCACAGAGGGCTGTTTCCCCTTTCAGTACCAAGTCCCGCAGGATGGCGGCGCTGATCGGGGCCAGCAACACTCCATTGCGATAATGGCCGGTGGCAATGAGCAGATTGGCGTAGCCAGGAGCCCAACCCAGGATGGGGGCGCGCTGTCCCACCGGTCGAGGCCGATGGCCGGCCCAATGCTCCAACAAAGTCGCTGCGGCCAAGGCCGGGCAGAGCCTGATGGCACGGGCCAACAGATCTTGTAGCGCCAGCAGCGTCGGCTCGGGATGGGGGGCCTGAAACTCCACTGTTGACCCCACCCACAGGGATCCATCCCCCAGGGGAACCAGATGCAGATCCGCGTCGGTGACCACGGGCCCCAGGGGGATCCCGGGGGCTTTGACCCGCAGGGCCTGACCTTTGACCGCTTGCAGCGGCACCTGCAGCCCCAGCTCTTTGGCCAGAGGAGAGCTGCCCAGACCTGCCGCCAGGATGACGTGCCCTGCCGAGAGGGTGAGAGCGGGCGTGTAAACCGTTTGCAGGCGAAAGGGGGGATCCGAGCTGCGCTGAATCTTCTGGACAGGCTGGTGGAAGAAAAAGCGGGATCCCTTGCGTTGGGCTGCTTCCAAGAGAGCCTGGGTTAGGAGCTTGGGTTGGACTTGTCGATCCTGGGGAGAGTAGATGGCCGCCGCCAGGTCGCTGCGCAGGCCGGGCTGCAGGGATCCCACTTCGGCAGGGCTGAGCAGATCTAGGCGGTAACCTGCTTGTCGGCGGGCCGCCAGGGTCTCTTGCCAAGCTTCCACTTCCTCCTCCCTGAGGAGTTTGAGAATGCCGCGCCGATTGACGGGCAAACTCCGGCCCAGGTCTTCCTCCAGCCGCGCGATTAGGGGATCGAACAGCTCCAGGCTTTTTAGACGCAACTGCACCACCTCCCCGCTAGGCTGGCGGCTGCAGATCCCCATCAACACCCCCAGCGACGCGCCCGCGGCGCCTGAGGCCGGCTCCCCGGCATCCACTCCAATGACCGACAGCCCAGCTGTGGCCAATTCGTAGGCAATGGCACAGCCCACCACTCCACAGCCAATCACCAACGCATCACAGTTCAACAGCCCGACCCTCAACGGAGACGCTTTTCGTAGTGATACTCCACAGAGTTGCTGCGATCGTGCAATTCACGAATTTCCGGCAGACGCACATAGCCGAGCCGCTCATAAACCCGATGAGCCGTCGTGAAGCGAGTATCTGTCCACAGATGCAGAGAGTCCGCCTGCTGCTGCCGAGCCGCAAATTCGGCCTGTTCAATCAAACGCCGACCCAAACCCCGACCGCGCACTGTGGGCAGAGTGTAGAGTTTTTTCAGCTCCATGCGCCCAGGGATCCCATCGGGCACAAGGCCGACACAGCCGACCACTTGATCCTGATGCTGCGCCACCCAAAGGGATCCCCCCATCTCCGCGAAAGCTGTGGCAGGCTGAAGCAACTCCGGCACCTCTTCGATGTCCAATACACAGCCTGGATACTCCGCAAAGACCACTTGCAAAATGTGGAGCAGAGCCGCACTGTCCGAGTTTTCCGCGGGACGGATGTCGATCTGCATCGAGCAGCGAAGAAAAAGAAATCATCGTTAAGTAAAGCTTTCTCGATTGTACCTGGGCTTGCTCGAGGACTCTGTTTTCTCTGTTTCTCAGGGAGCAGAGGATCCCTGAGGTGAGCGGCTAAGATCACTGGCATCCCCACCCCCATCTGCCCATGGATACTGAACTGCTGGTTCCCGACGTTGCCGACCTTGTGACGGAGGACGATACCCCGGTGGATAATTTCGCCTCCGAAAAGCAGCAGCGCCTCTTGACAGGGGCTCTCTACAGCGCTTTGCGCGGCAAAACCTTTTTAGCAGCGGCAAATGTAGGCATCTACACCGCCATCGGTCGGCCCCCGATTGTGCCGGATGTTTTTCTCAGCCTGGACGTCACGGTGCCGGAGCAATGGTGGGAGAAGCAAAACCGTTGCTACCTGCTCTGGCAATTTGACAAGCCGCCGGATGTGGTGATCGAGATCGTCTCCAACCGCGAAGGCGACGAGCTGGAAGGCAAGCTGAGCCGTTATGAGCAGATGCGAGTTAGCTACTACGCGGTCTTCGATCCCAATCATGAGCTGGGGCCGGAGGAGTTGCGCATTTTCGAACTGCGGGGCCGCCACTACGCGGAAATGACCGAGACCTGGCTAGAACAGGTGGGGCTGGGCCTGACGGTGTGGGAAGGCGTTTTTGAGGGGAAACAAGCTCGCTGGCTGCGCTGGTGTGATGCCCAAGGGCAGTTGCTGCTGACCGGCGATGAACGGGCTGAGTTGGAGCGGGAACGGGCCGAGCAAGAACGCCAAAGGGCAGAGCGAGAACATCAACGGGCGGAGCGTCTGGCGGCAAGATTGCGGGCTTTGGGTGAGGATCCCGATTTGGAGAGCTGAAGCCCAGGGATCCCCTTCAGCACCCACCCTCCACTACACTCAGAGAGGGAACTGCTGCCGGAGTGGCAGGGATCGTTGGACTCACAGATGGGTTATCGCCGCCGGGATTGGTTGGCCTACTGGCTGCTCAAGTGGCTGGTGGTCAACCCCTTGTTTCGGGGACTGTATTTTGGGCGCACCTATGGGCAGGAAAACGTGCCTCGCCAGGGATCCCTCATCGTCGTCAGCAACCACGCCAGCCATTTGGATCCGCCGCTGGTGGCCAATGCGGTGCGCCGCCCGGTGGCCTTCATGGCCAAGGAAGAGCTGTTTCGGGTGCCGGGGTTGAAGCAAGCGATTCAGCTCTACGGGGCCTATCCGGTCAAAAGAGGCGGCTCCGACCGCGCTGCCTTGCGAGCCACAGAAGCAGCCTTGGCGCGGGGATGGGCGGTGGGGATCTTTTTGAATGGCACTCGTACCCCCGATGGCCGCATTCCTCACCCCCACTTGGGAGCGGCTTTGGTTGCAGCCCGCACCCAAACGCCTCTGCTGCCTGTAGCCCTTTGGGGCACGGAGAAGGTCTTGCCCAAGGGATCCCGGTGGCCGCGCTTGTTCTGCCCCATCACGGTGCGCATTGGCGACGTGATTCCCCCCCCTGCTTCCAGCGATAAGGCCGATTTGCAGCAGGTGACGGCAGAGTGCGTGCAGGCTATCCATGCCCTTTTGGATCAGGGGCGCTGAGGGTATCTTGGGCTACCAGATACTCAACAACAGGGATCCCTCCCAAGATGTGCTTTTGAAGAATCTCCTCCACCACCTCCGGCGTGACCGAGTGGTACCAAAACCCACCGGGATAGACCAGCAGCACAGGGCCGGGAACAGCATAGTCGCACGCCCGCAGGCAGTTGGCTTTGGTGCGGTGCACCCGCAGGGATCCGGCGCTCCCGATTTCCAGATCCAATTCTTTGATCCGCGATTTTAAATAGTCCCAGGCTTCCAATCCCACAGCTTTCTCACAACATTTGGGCTTAGTTTGATCCGCACACAGGAACAAATGCCACTGGTAGGGCGGAATGGGAGCCGGCTGAGGCGCTTGGCCTGGGGATCCGGTTGCCGAGGAGGGATCCAGGATAGGGGAAGAAGCGACAGGACGCGACATAACAAGATGTTTGGGCTTGGCTACAGTTGCATTATCCCCTGTTCTCTAGGTTCTTACCGATGCTGGTGGATAACCCCAAGCAGCGACTGTTTCTTGCTCTGCTTCCCCCTCCGGCCCTGCAAGAGCAGGTGACGGCCATCCAGCAAGAGTTTGCAGAGCAATTTGCCAGCCGAGCAGCTCTGCGCTCTCCCCCCCACATCACCCTGGTGCCGCCGTTCGAGTGGCCCAGTTCCGAGCTGCCAGCCTTGACGGGATCCCTAGAGGACTTTGCCAGGCGTCAGACCCCCGTCTCCATCCAGCTATCCGGCTTTGGGGCCTTCGCACCGCGCGTCATTTTTATCCATGTCGTGCCCTCCCCAGAACTGCAGCGGCTACAAGCTCAAGCCCATCACCACATGGGGATCCTTCTCAACCAGAAAGAGACAACCGCTCAGGGCCGTCCGTTCGTGCCCCACATGACCGTTGCCTTTCGAGATCTAACCCCCGCCCACTTTCGCGCCGCTTGGCCGCA
The DNA here is from genome assembly GCF_047461895.1 of Synechococcus sp. R55.8. Taxonomy (NCBI): domain Bacteria; kingdom Bacillati; phylum Cyanobacteriota; class Cyanophyceae; order Synechococcales; family Synechococcaceae; genus Synechococcus; species Synechococcus sp. R55.8. The sequence goes on from NZ_JANSIB010000064.1 coordinate 8,959, forward strand.
GTTCAAGACCCGTTTTTTTCAAAGTTCCTTCACGGCGTCGGCTTTGACGCTTCTCCTCCACGACGGCAAGCGCTGGCAGGTTTTTGCCCAGTTCTTGATGGGAGAATGATGGGGAAGCCAACCGAAGCAGCCTACTCCACCCAGTGAGCAGCCATGTACTCGGCCAGATCCACCACCCGCTGGGAGTAGCCCCACTCGTTGTCGTACCAAGCCATCACCTTCACCAGATCCCCATCCAGCACACTGGTCATCTCCGCATCCACAATGGCCGAACAATCGTGGCCGCGATAGTCAATCGAGACCAGCGGGATGTCCGAATAGGCGAGGATCCCTTTCATCGTAGTTTCTGAGGCTTCCTTCAGGGCAGCGTTTACCTCCTCGGCAATCACGCGCCGCTCCGTCTGCACCACCAAATCCACCAGAGACACATTGGGCGTGGGAACCCGTACCGCCACCCCATTCAGCTTGCCCTTCAGCTCCGGGATCACCAAAGCCACCGCCTTGGCCGCCCCGGTAGTGGTGGGCACCATACTCAACGCTGCTGCCCGCGCCCGCCGCAGGTCACGATGGCCCCCATCCAAAATCCGCTGGTCGCCGGTGTAGCTGTGGGTGGTGGTCATGGTGGCGCGAAGGACGCCGAACTTGTCCAGCAACACCTTGATGATCGGGGCGAGGCAGTTGGTGGTGCAACTGGCATTGCTGACAATGTTGTGGCGCACCGGGTCGTAGGTGTGCTGGTTAACACCGTAGACAAACGTGGGAATGTCTCCCCCCTTGGCCGGAGCGGTGATCACCACCTTTTTGGCTCCCGCTTCTATGTGCTTAGAGGCGCCCTGGTAGTCGACAAAAACACCTGTAGCCTCGATAACAAGATCCACCTTCCACTCTTTCCAGGGCAGGTTGCTGGGGTTGCGGTCGGAAACGGCATGGATGTGCTTGCCGTTCACCACCAAACCGTTTTCTGCAGGCTCAACGTCTGCTCCCTGCAACGGCCCAAGGATGGAATCGTACTTGAGCAGGTGGGCAGCCGTGCGAGCATCTGAGGTGTCGTTGATGGCAACAATGTCCAGGTTGGACTGGGAGCGACCCAGCCAACAGCGCAAAAAGTTGCGACCAATGCGACCAAACCCGTTGATGGCTACCCTAACCACTGCTCCTGACCTCGCTGCTTGAAATCTCTTGGGGGCTGCTGCTTAGCACATGATATCGCAACCCCTGAACATTCTGAAGACAAAATTTGGGATCCAAGGGGTTGTCTTCGTGGACGTTGACCTGCAAACCTATGCGGAGCAGGGATTGAGCCTCTTTCAAGCGGGATAGCGCTGGTGCAGCAGAGCCATAGCCGAGGCTACATTTTCTACCCCTCGCTGCTCCAGCAGATCCGTGAACATACTATCCAGCCAGTAAAGGTGCTCGCTGATGATCTGGCTCCAGGCGCGGTAGAGTTTCACCTGGACTTCCAGAGGCAGCAGGATCAGCCCTTCGGTGGAAAGGCGTAGGGTTTGCACCTCGGTCATGCTCACTGCCGTAAAGGAGCGCCGCCGCCCCGTCAGCAGAGAAAGTTCCCCAAACAAGCGCCCGGCGTGCAGCGTGGCCAGCCAATAATCTCCTGGATGTCGCACGTACTGGCGACGCAGCTCCACCACTCCACTGAGGATCATGTACAGGTCACTACTGGGATCCCCCTCTTGAAAGATCACCTGGCCAGGAGAGAAGCGGCTGGGCAACAGGGCTGCCGTCAGCGCCTTCCACTCGGCATCTTCCAAAGATTGGAAGAGCAAGTGCTCGCGAACACGCTCAAACGGATAACGGGGGCTGCTCATGATGTCGGTGGGCCAGAGGGGTACCTGAGGCCGGCTCCGTTTCATCCTACCGCTGCCGGCAGGGTATTGGGAGATGGGAGAGAGTTGTCCCCAAAGAGTATCTAAGATGCAATGGAAAAGGTAGGTCGCTCCCAGGGATCCCATGCAGCCTGGCTCAATTGTCCGCTGCCGCAACCGCGAGTGGGTGGTGCTCCCCGCTGATTCAGAAGAAATTGTGGTGCTGCGGCCCCTCACCGGCACCCCAGAAGATGCGGTTTGCATTCACCGACACCTGATGAACCTTGTGGGCGGCACCTTGCCCTTCGAGCGAGTGGAGCCTACCGCCTTTCCTTGGCCCTCTGGGGATCATCCTGCCGATGCCACCAGTACCCTTCTCCTCTGGCAGGCGGCCCGGCTGATTTTACGGGAGGGCGCAACTCCCTTTCGCTCTCTGGGGCGCCTCTCGATTCGGCCACGGGTATACCAGTTTGTGCCCTTGCTCATGGCGCTGCGCCTCGATCCGGTGCGGCTATTGATTGCCGACGACGTAGGGGTGGGCAAGACCATCGAGGCGCTGCTGATAGCCAGGGAGCTTTTGGATCGCGGCGAGATCCGACGCCTTTGTGTCCTGTGCCCTCCCTATTTGTGCGAGCAGTGGGCCAGCGAGCTGGCCGAGAAGTTTAACCTGGAGCCAGTGGTCATCCGCTCGGGAACGGTGGGGCAATTGGAGCGAAAAACCCCTGTTGGGCGCAGCCTCTACGAGCACTTTCCTGTCCAGGTGGCCAGCATTGACTTCGTCAAGACCGAGCGCAACCGCCACCCATTTCTGCAATTTTGTCCTGAGCTGGTCATTGCCGACGAAGTCCATGGGGCAGCGGCGGCCCATGGCAAAAACCAGCAGGAGCGCCACAGTCTGCTCAAAGCGGTGGCCCAAAACCCCAACCGCCACCTGATCCTGCTGACGGCAACTCCCCACAGCGGTGTCGAAGAGGCGTTCCGCTCGCTGCTGGGGCTGCTGCGGCCCGAGTTCGAGACATGGGATCTCCAGGATCTCAACGAAGACCAACGCGTCCAGCTAGCCCGTCATTTTGTCCAGCGCACGCGGCGAGATATTCGGGAAACTTGGCAGGAGCTCACCTGTTTTCCAACCCGGGAAGCTGAAGATGAAACCTACACCCTTTCTGAGGGGCAGCGCAAGCTGTTCGAGGACACCTATGGGTTTTGCTCGGAATTGGTGTGCACAGGGCAGCAACTAGAGAAGCGCCAGCAGCGAGTGCGCTACTGGGGAGCGCTGGCCCTTTTGCGCTGCGTAATGTCCAGCCCGGCGGCAGCAGTAGCGGCATTGCACAATCGCAGCGGAGCAACCCTGGAGGCAGAAGAAGAGGTTGAGGCAGAACTGAGCCGCTGGGTGTTCGAGTCGGCAGAAGAGCGTACCGACGATGAGCTGCCAACGCCAGCTCTTGAAGCCGCAGACCCAACCCTGCCGGATAGCGACCGCCGCCGGTTGCAGGCCCTGGCCCGTCTGGCCAAACAGCTCCAGGGCCCAGAGCACGACACCAAACTGGCGCGGGCCATCGAGCTGGTGAAAAAGTTGCTTCAGGAAGGTTTTCATCCCATCCTCTGGTGCCGCTACGTTGCCACTGCGGAGTATCTGGACAGTTACCTTCGGCAACAGCTGGGATCCCCAGCCCAAGTAGCCTGTGTAACGGGCAGGATGGGAGACGAGGAGCGGGAGGCCAAGATCGCGAACCTGGAAGTTGACCGACCACGGGTGCTGGTGGCCACCGACTGCCTCTCGGAAGGGATCAACCTGCAGGAAAAGTTTACAGCCGTCATCCACTACGACCTGCCCTGGAACCCCAATCGGCTGGAGCAGCGGGAGGGCCGGGTGGATCGCTACGGCCAAAAGGCCAGCCGGGTCAAGGTCATCCGCTTTTTTGGCCGCGACAACCCCGTAGATGGCGTGGTACTGGAGGTGTTGCTCAACAAAGCGCGGGAGATCCACCGCACCCTGGGCACCCACGTGCCTGTGCCGGAGGCTAGCGAAAGCGTTACCCAGGCTGTGCTCGAAGCCCTCTTCCTGCGCAAGGGACACTGGTCCGCCGAGCGCCAGCTAACCCTCGATCTTGGCGTGCCGGAAGTGGATGAGTTTCACCGGCGCTGGGATCGCTCTGTCGAACAGGAGCGGCGCAACCGCACCCGTTTTGCCCAGCGGGCCCTCAAGCCTGAGGCAGTGCAGCGGGAGCTGGAGGCCACCGATGCCGTGCTAGGGGATCCCGAAGCTGTGCGCGAATTCTTCCTGGCTGCCGCCCAGCGCCTCAACCTAGCCATAACCCCAGGGAAGCGGTCGGGGGTCTACCAGGTTAGCGTCGGCTCCGAAGCCACTGCCACCTTGCCGGAAGCCATTCGCCTGGCCCTGCCCTCTCCCAAAGGCGGGCGTTGGCTAATCAGCTTCGACTCGCCCACGCCCGAAGGTGCCGAATACATTGGCCGCAACCACCGCGTCGTGGTTGCCCTGGCCCAGTTTTTGCTGGAGGAAGCCCTCGACAACCCAGAGAAAGGGGATGCTGTCGTCTCCCGCTGCGGCGCTCTACGCACCCGAGCGGTAGTTGATCTTACAACTCTACTGCTGCTGCGGGTGCGCTACCTGGTGGAGCAACCCCAGAGGCAGCCTCTCTTGGCGGAAGAGGTGCTGGTGCTAGGCGGTGTTGGCCTGGAGAGCGGCGAGGCCCGCTGGCTGGAGACGGGCGCAGCTCTCCAACTGCTGGCCACGGCCAAGCCGGATGAGAACCTACCGCTAGCGGAAAAGCGGGAGCTGGTTCAGCATCTCCTGGCCTGTCTCGGCCCGTGGCAGGAGACAGAGGAAAACTGGGGAAGGGATCACCGGCTGCAGCAGGCGGCGCGGGAGCGGATTTTGCAGCGTGCTGCTGAGCTGGAGGCTGCCCATAGGCGCATCCGCCAAGCCGTGTCCCTACAGGGGCGGGGGCTGAAGGTGAAGCCGCAGCTTCCCCCCGATCTTTTAGGACTCCTTGTTCTCCAACCGGTGGTTTGCCGATGAGCGAGTTTTCTGGGGTACGCATCGAAGGAGGCCTGTTGGGGCCCGATATTCTCGAAAAGCTGCTGGCAGGGGATCTGCCAGGACAGAAGCCAGAAGACTTCGGCTTTAACAGCAAGCGCGGCCCAGTCGAAGAGATTGCCGCGGTCTTTGCCGATTGTCGAAAGTACTGGGAGGCCTTCCAGAGCCGCCTGCAGCGCCTGCCCGAAAGCGATCTCGCCACCAGCATCACCCGCGATGCCTGGGCGATCCCCTTCTTCAGTTTGCTGGGGATCGAGGTGCGCTATCAACCGCGCGCCTGCGAGGTGGACGGAATGAACTTCCCCATCTCGCATCGCATGGGCGAGGCGGAAGACGCGCCACCGGTGCACATCGTCGGCGCGCGCCAGGAGCTGGGCCGCGTGCCGGCTTCTGGCCGGCCTCGCCTGGCACCCCACTCGCTGCTGCAGGAGTATCTCAACCGCAGCGAGCACCTCTGGGGCATTGTTACCAACGGATTGACCCTGCGCCTCCTGCGGGACTCCACCTATGTGCGTCGGCAGGCCTATGTGGAGTTTGACCTGAAGCAGATCCTAGAGGAGCAGCGGTTTAACGACTTTGCCATCCTCTTTCGGCTGCTGCACCGCAGCCGCTTGCCCCAAACGGCAGAGCTAGCAGGGGATTGTCTGCTGGAAAAGTACTACCAACAGGCCCTGGAGCAGGGTGGCCGGGTACGGGAACGGCTGCGGGAGGGGGTTGAGGAGTGCATCAGGTTGCTGGCAAATGGGTTCCTGGCCCATCCCAAGAACCAGAGGCTGAGAGCGCGGCTCTTGTCGGATCCCAGGGAGCTCTACCGCCAACTGCTGCGCTTGGTCTACCGGTTCCTGTTCCTCTTGGTTTCCGAAGAGCGGGGGTTGATGAGCAGCGCGGCGCTCTATCGCGAGCACTACAGCGTGACGCGGCTGCGGCGGTTTTTGGATCGGCAAAGTGCCCAAGACGAACACGAGGATCTCTGGTGCAGCTTGCGGGTGCTCTGGAGGGTGCTTTCCCAAGAGGAGCTGGCGGAGCTGCTGGGGGCTGCTCCTCTCAACGGAGAGCTGTTTGCCCCTCTGGAGCTGGATGAGTGCAGCCTGAGCAACCGGGATCTGCTGCAAGCCTTTTCGCACCTAGCCTACTACCGAGAAAACCCCACCTCTCCCCTTCGGCGGGTCAACTACGCGGCGCTGGATGTAGAAGAACTGGGATCCGTCTACGAAAGCTTGCTCGACTACCAGCCTCAGATTGTAACTGGGCAAGGGGCGCCTCGCTTTGAGTTGAGCTACGGCTCAGAGCGCAAGAGCACAGGCTCCTACTACACCCCGCCGGAGCTAGTGGCCGAACTCATCCGCTCGGCGCTGGAGCCAGTGATTGAAGAACGGCTGAAAGCCGCTCGCCCACCTGAGGAAAAAGAGCAAGCGATTTTGTCCATCCGTGTGTGTGATCCCGCCTGCGGATCCGGTCACTTCCTGCTTGCTGCCGCCCGCAGGTTGGGCAAGGAACTGGCAAAGCTCCGCACCGGCGAAGAGGAACCCGCCCCCGAGCGTGTCCGCGAGGCCATCCGCGATGTGGTGGCGCACTGCATCTACGGCGTGGACAAAAACCCGCTGGCGGTGGAACTCTGCCGCGTGGCCCTGTGGCTGGAGGCCCACTGCGCCGGCAAGCCCCTCACCTTCCTGGATCACCACATCAAGTGCGGCGATTCGCTGGTGGGTGTCTTGGATTTGGCGATTTTGGAAAAGGGCATCCCCGATGAAGCCTTTACCCCGGTTAGCGCTGACTCCAAGGAGGCTGCCCGCTCGCTAAAGCAGCGCAATCGCACCGAGTGCCAGAGTTTGCAAACAGGGCAGCTTTCCCTTGCTTTTGACACTGACCAGGTGGTGGCTGAGCTTAGCCAGGAGCGACAGAAGCTAGAAGCCATTCCAGACAACTCCCCGGCAGAGGTTAGCCGCAAGCAGCAGCTCTACAGCCGCTACTGCCAAGACCCGCAACACCAAAAGCTAGTGGAAGCCTGCAACCTGTGGACAGCCGCTTTTTTCCAGCCCTTGATCCCTGACTTCTCTAGGGCCATTACCACCCAAGCCGTGGCTGATCGACTGCAGGAGAGAACCCCCTCCCAGGCCCTTGCCACTGCTCAGGCCCTCGCCGTCGAGAACCGGTTTTTCCACTGGCCGCTGGAGTTCCCGGAGGTGT
>NZ_JANSIB010000065.1:0-143 GCF_047461895.1 Synechococcus sp. R55.8
TTGGTCTACCTGCCCTACCTACAGCCGGAAGTTCAGCCCCGGATCCCTCGGGCAGGTCTTCCCGATCGCGCCAGCGGGACGGAGTCCTATCGCGCCAGCGGGACGGAGTCCTATCGCGCCAGCGGGACGGAGTCCTATCGCGC
>NZ_JANSIB010000065.1:243-15959 GCF_047461895.1 Synechococcus sp. R55.8
CAGCGGGACGGAGTCCTTTTCAGGCCGACCTCGCTCCGAAGTCATCCAGCTGCAGGTCGACAGCAGCCACCACCGTCCTCGCAGCTGGGTCAAGGTGGAAAAACTCCTGCGAGACATTCCCTGGGTGGATCTGGTCCGCTACGACCCGCACGCTTACTCTGCCCCCAAAAACAGCGTCAAAGCTGCAAACCGCAAAACAGAGGACGGCCGCCACATCTTGTGGATCCATCTCCACCAGAGCCAGGACACCCACCTTGCTGTCAGGGTAGAGACCACCGGTTACACCCCTGAGCACCTGGAGCAGGCCGCCGCTGAGTTGCGGGAGCGCTTGGGCCGTCTGGTGTGAGTTCCCCCCAGGGAAGGAACAGGCCAAGATCCACCCCCGGCCTTTCGCGAGGTGAGCGCGGGGCATTTTGTGGCTTGTCACCTGGTGCCCTAGGTAGCCCTCAAGGGATCCCGGCCACGCCGGTTTGGCGGGCAGCCTGGATTACCGCAGCGGCCACCTGAGGAACCACCCGCCCGTCGAAGACCGAGGGGATGATCCACTGGGGATCCAACTCTTCGGCAGGGATCAAGGCAGCAATGGCTTGAGCGGCAGCCAGGCACATCTCGGTGTTGATCTGCTTGGCGCGGCAGTCGAGGGCGCCGCGAAACACGCCCGGAAAGGCCAGCACGTTGTTGATTTGGTTGGGGTAGTCGCTGCGGCCCGTGGCCATCACCGCCACCTGATCGCTCACCAGCTCGGGCTGAATCTCCGGCACCGGATTGGCCAAAGCAAACAGGATGGGATCCGGGGCCATCTTTTCCACCATCTCCACCGTCAGGGCATTGGCCACGCTCACCCCAATAAACACATCTGCCCCCACCAAGGCTTCTGCCAGGGATCCCCTCTGCTCGACGGCAACTGCGGCTTTTTCCGGGGTGAGATCGGAACGGGAGCGGCTGAGGATCCCTTTGCGGTCGCAGACCAGGATGTGGGCTGCCCCGGCCCGCCGCAGCAGTTGAGTTACCGCAATACCGGCTGCCCCGGCCCCGTTGATGACAATGCGCACCTGATCCAAGGTTTTTTTCACCACCTTGAGGGCATTCAGGAGTGCGGCCAGCACCACAATCGCCGTGCCATGTTGATCGTCGTGAAACACCGGCAGGTTGAGGCGAGCTTTGAGCTGCGATTCGATGGCAAAGCAACGGGGGGCGCTGATGTCTTCCAAGTTGAAGCCACCGAAGCCGGGGGCCAGATGCACCACCGTCTCCACAATTTGCGCCACATCCTGGGTGGCCAGGCACAGAGGGAAAGCATCGATATCGGCAAAGCGCTTGAACAGGGCCGCTTTCCCCTCCATCACCGGCAAAGCTGCCTCCGGGCCGACATTCCCCAAGCCCAGCACCGCGCTACCATCGGTTACAATGCCCACACTGTTGCCCTTGATGGTGTACTCATAGACCGCGGCGGGGTTGGCAGCAATTTCCAGAGAAACCCGCCCTACCCCCGGCGTGTAGGCCATGGCCAGATCGGCGGCGCTCTCCAGGGGGCTTTTAGCCACCACCTGCAGCTTTCCCCCGCGGTGCAGCTCAAAGGTGCGGTCCACCGCCCGCTCCACCTTCACATTGGCCAAGGAGGCAACGGCGGCGTAAATTTGCTGAGCATGCTCGCTGCTCACGGCATCTACACAGATTTCTCGCACCGTTTCTGCTGCCGATTGGTGGATGAGATCGATCTGGCTGAGGCTGCCTCCCACTTCCGCAATGGCCTGGGTGACGCGGGCTAGGGCTCCCGGCTGGTTGAGCAGGCGAATGCGCAGGGCAATGCTATAGCTAGAGCTGGGGGTAAGTTTTGTCATAGCTCCCTATGGTAGACGAAAAATCCGCTTCCGACCTGCACACCCTGGCCAACTGGCTGGAGGGCTACTACAGCAACCGCGCCCAGGCGATGGCAGAGCCGGTGTGGTTTGTGCCGGTCAGCCTTTGGTACGTGCGCCTTCCCCACCTGTTCTCGGAGGGGATCGGCTTTTTTACCGAGCAATTTAACCAGCACACGCCGGGCCAGTTTTATCGCAGCCGGGTGCTCCAGGTATTGGGGGATCCCTTGCGGATCGAGAACTACAAATTGCGGGATCAAGCAGCTTGGGCAGGTGCCTCTCAGGATCCGCAGCGCTTGGCGCAGCTCTCCTTGGCCGACCTGGAGCATTTGCCCGGTTGTCGCATTTTGGTGGAAAAGCGCCCAGACTGCTACCACGGCGAAATGCTGCCAGGTGGAGAATGTCGTCTGAACCCCGGGGATAGCACCTATATCCACATCGAGTTCGACCTCACCCCCAGCGAATTCATCACCTGGGATCGGGGCTTTGACGCCGCCACTGGCCAACAAACCTGGGGATCCCGCGCCGGACCCTACCGCTACCAAAAAGGGATCCCACCGGCCTCTTCCCCTCGCCCTTGGGGAGAGAGGGACAGGGGGTGAGGGCCAGAAAACAGTCAGGGGAACAAAAAAGGCAACAGATCTCGAAATCCTTTGCGCAGCCTGAGCAAAAAGATCAGCCGCTCCACCTCTGGAGAGACAGATCCGGTTTCGGGCCGAGCTGCCAAGGCTTCCTGGAGTTCTAGAGCTTCGTCGGCGGTGAGGGGCTGATTATCGACCGGAGAGCGAGCCCGCAAGTCGGGCTGGGCCCGCAACACCTCTTCCGGGATCTCATCGGCAGGGGGCAGTGCCCAAGCTTCCGGCCAAAGCAGCAGCAGACCCGCGCAGCAGCCCAGTCCTGCACTCCAGAGCCGTTGGCCCATCCGACCGGTTCTCCTAGCGTTGTCCACTGAACTCCACCCCTTGAAGGGATCCCTCCCAACCTTTCCCAACCCCTCGACCTGTTGCTGGGGGAAAGGGGGGGATCCCTTTAGCTGGCCATGGCTTCCGAGCGCTCTTGGATCACCCGATCCACGATGCCGTAAGCCTGAGCTTCCGTGGCCGAGAGGTAAAAGTCTCGCTCCACATCCCGCTCGATTTTCTCCAGCGGTTGGCCGGTGGTTTGCGCCAAGATCTCGTTCATGCGTCGTTTGACTCGCAGAGTTTCGCGGGCGCGAATTTCAATGTCGCTGGCTTGGCCTTGGATCGTGCCCAGCGAAGGCTGGTGCAGCATGATGCGGGAGTGGGGCAGGGCAAACCGCTTGCCCTTGGTGCCAGCAGCCAACAAAAAGGCTCCCATTGAAGCTGCTTGGCCCACGCAAACCGTAACGATATCTGGCTTGATGTGGTTCATGGTGTCGTAGATGGCCATGCCCGCCGTCACAGAGCCACCGGGAGAATTGATGTACATCACAATGTCCTTTTGCGGATCCTGCGAGTTGAGGTAGAGCATCACCCCCACGATGGTATTGGCCAAGCTATCGTCAATGGGCTCGCCGATAAACAAAATCCGCTCTTGGTACAGGCGATCGTCAAGGCTAATCCACTGGCTATAGGGCTCGCCGGGCAAACGGTAGGGAACCCGAGGCACTCCAATCGGCATAAGTTTCTCCTGGCAAAGTATGAAACACAGAACGACGCGCTTGTAAGATATCTTCCGCGCTCAAATCCAGCTGGGGCAAAACCGAGGAAACAATGCGTCCAGATCCAGTTTTGACCTCGCCTTCGTATTCTCCGCCAACCCAGCGCACCGCGGAAACGGACTGCTTGGCTGGATCCACTGGGATCCCACGGGCAGCGTAATCTTTGCGCTTGTCTTGATAATCGTGTTTTTCATTGTCTACTCCGGGGGAAACGACTTCCACCACCAACAGCGGCAGGGGCATGTGCAGGCAAGGATTCCGCAACCGTTTCCCAGCAAGCTCACATAGCGGGATGCAAAGCCATCACCTCTGGATTGCGCAACCGAGCCTTGGCTGCGGGCACTTCGACCTCAACTTGGCCCAAGCTCAGGCGTTGGATGGGCAAAAACTTGAGCAATTCCGCAACCAGAAACAGCTCAATGAGGGTGTTGATGCGCTCCTCGGTTGGCACTTCCCGAATAGACCCGTCTTCAAGTTCAATCCGTCCTCCATAAGGCCAGTCCGTGAGGTGGAGGTACTCCTCCGCCGTTAAAGGCTGTACGGGAACTTGAACCATGGACGGATCCCTCTGCTTTAGTTTTTGGCTGCTGCCAACTTCGGCACGCCTTTGGAACTGGTCAGCACCTGATCGATGAGGCCGTAGGCTTTGGCTTCCTCTGGTGTCATGAAAAATAGCCGCTCCGTGTCCTTCTTGATGCGCTCCATAGGCTGGCCCGTGCTGCGGGACAGTTGCTCCAGCATCATGTTGCGCAAAGTCAGAATCTCGCGGGTGCGAATTTCGATGTCGCTGGCCTGTCCACGGGTGCCCCCATAGGGCTGGTGGAGCACGATCGTGGCATTGGGCAGACTGGCCCGAAATCCTTTGGCTCCTGCTGCCAATAACATGGCCGCCATCCCAATGGCATTGCCGATGCAGATAGTATGCACAGGCGGCTTGATGTAGTTCATGGTGTCCAGAATGGCAAAGGCCGCTGTGTCGTAGTTATAGGTGCCCGTCGAGTTGATGTACATCTTGATCGGCTTTTCCCGATCCTCGTACTGCAGATACAGCAGTTGCTCGATGATCAGCTTGGTGACGTTGGCATTCGACTCCTCTGCAAGGGGCAAGCCCAGGTAGACAATGCGCTCCTGCAGCAGCAGCGAAGCCAAATCTGGGGGTGGGGTACGAACCGGAGCGCCGCCATAGTAGTAGTAGGTCGATTGCACCATGCCAGAGATCTCCTACGCCTGGGTCTGTTCAACTGAAAAACACCAGAAAAACAACACTTGAGGACCACAAGGGATCCGCAGCATCCCAACGGATCCCTTGCAGTCTGAGGACCTCTCAAAGCCAGCTTTACTCCGCCCCTTGAGGCAAGAGAACCCGCTCCGGCTCCGTGACCAGCACCTTGGGCTTGCGCTCCTCATCCACATCGATGAGCACCTCCGATCCCTCCCGGACATGCCCAGTCAGGATCTCTTCCGCCAGGATGTCTTCCAGCAGGCGTTGGATGGCGCGGCGTAGCGGGCGTGCCCCGTAGCTGGGGTTATACCCCTCCTCCACCACCAAGTCTTTGAAGCGGTCGCTGACCGTAAGGCGGATTTTCTTCTCCGTCATGCGGTCAAACACTTCCTTGAGCAGGATGTCGGCAATCTGCTTCACCTCATCCTTGGTCAGTTGCCGGAAGACGATGATCTCGTCCACGCGGTTGAGGAACTCCGGACGGAAGTACTGCTTCAGCTCTTCGTTCACCAGGTTGCGGATGCGGTTGTAGTTGGCATCCTCGTCGTTGGCATTGAACTCGAAGCCGAGGCTGCCGCCGCCCTTCTCGATGACCTTCGAGCCGATGTTAGAGGTCATCACGATCAGGGTGTTCTTGAAGTCCACCGTGCGGCCCTTGGCATCGGTCAGGCGGCCATCCTCCAGGATTTGCAGCAATAGGTTAAACACATCCGGGTGCGCCTTCTCGATCTCATCGAAAAGCACCACCGTGTAGGGGCGACGCCGCACCGCTTCTGTGAGCTGACCCCCCTCGTTGTAGCCCACATAGCCCGGCGGGGATCCGATCAGCTTGCTGACTGTATGCCGCTCCATGTACTCCGACATGTCGAGGCGGATCATGGCCGACTCGGAGCCGAAGAAGTAGGCTGCCAAAGCCTTGGTCAGCTCGGTTTTGCCCACCCCTGTTGGGCCGGAGAAGATGAAGCTGGCGATGGGGCGGTTGGGATTTTTCAGCCCCACCCGAGCGCGGCGGATGGCCCGGGAGATGGCCCGCACCGCTTCGTCTTGGCCGATGATGCGCTGGTGCAGGGTTTCTTCCATGTTCAGCAGCTTCACTGACTCGCTCTCGGTCAGCTTGGCCACCGGCACCCCCGTCCAGGCGCTGACCACTTGGGCCACGTCCTCTTCGGTTACCTCAGGCATTTCGCTGCGGCTGCTCTCCTCGGCTTTTTTGGCAGCGGCAATGGCGCGGATCTGCTGCTTGATCTCCATCTCCCGATCCCGCAGCTCACCGGCTTTGTCGAAGTTCTGGGCCCGCACCGCAGCGTCTTTCTCCTTGAGCACTCGCCGCAGCTCTTGATCCAGCTCCCGCGCCGCCGGGGGCAGTTGAGAGTTGATCAGGCGCACCCGCGAAGCAGCCTCGTCGATCAAATCGATGGCCTTATCCGGCAGGAAGCGGTCGGAGATGTACTGGTCGGCCAGCTTGGCGGCTGCATCCAAGGCGGCATCGGAGATCTTCAGCTTGTGGTGCTGCTCGTAGCGCTCCCGCAGGCCAAACAGGATCTCGATGGTCTCGGAGACTGTCGGCTCGCCCACCATGATGGGCTGGAAGCGACGCTCCAGGGCGGCATCCCGTTCGATGTGCTTGCGGTACTCATCCAGGGTGGTGGCGCCGATGCACTGCAACTCGCCACGGGCCAAGGCAGGCTTGAGGATGTTGGCGGCATCAATCGCCCCTTCCGCAGCCCCGGCCCCGATCAGGGTATGCACCTCGTCGATGACCAGGATGATGTTGCCGGCATTGCGGATCTCATCCATGATTTTCTTGAGGCGCTCTTCAAACTCGCCGCGGTACTTGGTGCCGGCCACCAGCAAGCCAATATCCAGGCTGATCACCCGCTTGTCGGCCAAAATATCGGGCACATCCCCCTGCACGATGCGCTGGGCCAAACCCTCGGCGATGGCGGTTTTGCCTACCCCCGGCTCGCCAATGAGGACGGGGTTGTTCTTGGTGCGGCGGCCCAGGATCTGGATCACCCGCTCGATCTCCCGCGTCCGACCGACCACCGGATCCAGCTTGCCCTCCTGGGCCAGTTGAGTTAGGTTGGAGCCGAATTCGTCCAGGGTGGGCGTTTTGGTGCGACTGGAGGATCCCCCCCCTGCCGTCACTTCGGCAGTCTCGCCCAACATGCGGATCACCTGGGTGCGCACCTTGGAGAGATCCACCCCCAGGTTTTCCAAGACGCGGGCCGCTACTCCCTCCCCTTCTCGGATCAGGCCCAGGAGCAGGTGCTCAGTGCCGATGTAGTTGTGGCCGAGCTGGCGGGCCTCTTCTAGAGAGAGTTCCAGCACTCGCTTGGCGCGGGGAGTGAAAGGGATCTCGACGGCCACAAAACCGGATCCCCGACCGATAATTTTCTCGACTTCAATGCGGGCGTCCTTCAAGTTCACTCCCATGGACTTGAGAACTTTGGCGGCGACCCCAGTGCCCTCGCCGATTAACCCCAACAAAATTTGCTCGGTGCCAACGAAATTGTGACCTAACCGTCTGGCTTCTTCTTGGGCCAGCATGATCACCTTGATGGCTTTTTCTGTAAAGCGTTCAAACATGATCCTCGGGCTCCCTACGCCTGCATCAAGGCGGACTTGATAGGGGTAATCCTAGCACAAGTTCTGGCGAAACCAAGGGACGGTAAATACCCCAGACGGAAGCTGTCTGGGGCCAAAACGCGCCTGGAGAGATTTGAACTCCCGACACCGTGGTCCGTAGCCACGTGCTCTAGTCCACTGAGCTACAGGCGCAAAAGGGGCGGGCCAACCACGGTTGACTGTCTGTCCATACTATCTGTCCATAGTTACTCAGACACTATCCAGTACTATCCAGAGACAGAGATGGACATCTATCAATGTGGCTTAGGCATTCTAGCACAAGAGCGTTTTTTGGAAAGTCCAACGGGGGTGTAGATATCCGCCAGCGTTAACATTGCCCTTGCCAAGGTTGCCGGACTTCTCCCCCCACTTCGAGGCCGGCTTGGGGGCTGGTGGCCTTGATCACCGGCGTCCAGACTTGGCCGTTGCGCTGCCAAAGCTGCAGGTGCAGATGTCCTGCCAGGGTATCCCGACAGTTGCGCTGCATCCCTTCTGGGCCAGGAGTGAATACAGTTTGGCCAGGCCGTCCCGTGTGCCCTTCCAGCCGAATACACCAGAGGGCGCTCTCTCCCCGGATTCGCCAAGATCCCCAGGGATCCACTTGCCAGGTCAGCCGAGCGGATCCGGGTCGCCATTCCAAAAAGGGCTGGGATCCCCACCCATGCAGGCTGATCAGGGCCACTTCTTCGGGGCGGGTGAGCACCTGCCGCTCAGCTCCGGCACAGGTGAGGCTGAGACCGGGATGCTGGGGAAAGGCGTTGCACTGGATCCAAAACCAGCGGCGAGGAAAGCTTTGGCCCCAATTTTTTTCGGCGTAGGCGGGAGCCTGCTGAAATGCATAGCGCCTGCCTCTCCACTCCACCCAGCCGGTGGCCAAGCCGTGGCTCATGAGGATCTGCCAGCCCGGCTCAAAGATGGGCAGATAAGACCAGGCTCCCATGGTGGCTCGGGGTGGGATCCCATAGGCAAAACGAGGCTGAATGCGGTAAAGCCAGCGAATGGGCTCAGAGCCCAAGGGATCCGGCAAAATCCCCTGATTGAGGTGGGCGGTGTATTGGTAGCCACTGGCGGTGCGCTGGAAGAAGGTGAAGGGATCCTGAAGGCCGCGACAGCCGGGGCCTGGGATCCCTGAGTGCCCCAAGGCCAGATGGGTTGAGCTGGCCCAAAAGCGGCGGGGATTGGGGAAGGTGCGCCAATGCAACTCCTCCTCCGGCCCCAACACCTGCGCCATGCCCCCGCGCTTGGGATCGATGGCGTACATGAAGGCAAAGCTAATGGGCGGATCCCCGGGCAAGGTGACGCGGCTGTACCAGCCCTCAAAAAACCGCTCTGTGCAGCCATCCCAGTGGTAGCCGGCATGGGGCAGGGATCCCCAATCTGTTGAGTTGTTTTGCCCAGAGCAAGCCGCCGTTGGAGGAAGCGCCATTGAGACCTAAGCCATCGCAACAATGATAAACGGAAGTCTATGCTTACCAAAACAACAATTGTATTGTTTCTATATTTATTTGCCCTTAGGATATCAACCAAGCTGAGATTTAAGGATTTCTTGAGATTTCACGAAGGAAATCCATGGGTCAGGCGACTTGAACCGGAAAGCTTCCATCTTGCCTTCACATATCCTTTCGATGAGGTGAGCATGACGTCACGTCGTAACTTTTTGCTGTCTGCGGGTGCGGCCACCGTGGGTGGACTCGTGAGTGGCAGCTTAGCACGGGCCAGCACAGGCTACTGGGTTGCCCAGGCCAGCGGCCCAGAAACCCCCAATCTCAGGTTAGGCTTTATACCGATTGTGGAGTCTGCCCCCCTGATCATCGCCAAGGAAAAGGGCTTTTTCGACAAGCATGGCATGACCGGTGTAGAGGTGTTGAAACAGGCCAGTTGGCCGGCAGCCCGTGACAATGTGGTCATCGGCTCAGCGGGTGGGGGAATCGACGGTGGCCAGTGGCAGATGCCGATGCCTCACATGATCCACATTGGCGCCATCACCAACAATCAGCCGGTGCGCATGGCAGTTCTGTGTCAGTTGATCACCCAAGGCAACGGGATTGCCATTGCCGGAATGCATGCTGGCAAGGGTTTGGGGCTGGATATCTCGGGAGCCGCGGATTACATCAAAAATTTCAGCGCCAGCAACAGACGCAAATTCAAGGCCGCTCATACCTTCCCCAACGTCAATCAAGATTTTTGGATCCGTTACTGGTTTGCTGCTGGGGGGGTAGATCCGGATCAAGACATCGACCTGTTGGCGGTTCCCTCTGCCGAAACGGTGCAGGGAATGCGCAATGGCACCATGGATGCTTTTAGCACCGGGGATCCCTGGCCCTACCGAATTGTGGCAGATGGGATCGGGTTTATGGCGGCCCTTACCCAACAGATTTGGCCCTTTCACCCCGAAGAATACTTGGCCATTCGCGCCGATTGGGTAGAGCAAAACCCCAGGGCCACACAAGCCACTTTGATGGCGGTGATGGAAGCGCAGCAATGGTGCGACGATCCGGCCAACCGAGAAGAACTGACACGCATTCTCTCAGGGCGTGCCTACCTGAATGTGCCGGTTGAAGTTCTCACCCCTCCCTTTCAAGGCAAATACGAATTGGGAGACGGCAAGCCAGCTGTTCAAGATTTCAATGCCGGGCCCTTGTACTGGGAAGATGGCCGGGGCAGCGTCTCTTACCCCTACAAGAGCCATGACCTTTGGTTCCTGACGGAATCCCTGCGTTGGGGCTTCCACGCTCGCTTCCTTCCCGATCTGGATACTGCCCGTCGTCTGGTGGATGAAGTGAACCGTGAAGATCTCTGGCGTGAGGCCGCCCAGGCACTGGGGGTGAAGAACATCCCCAACAACACCTCGCGGGGAACAGAGCGTTTCTTTGACGGTGTGGTGTTTGACCCACAGGATCCGCAGGCTTACCTGAACAGCCTGAAAATCAAAAGGGTCTAGCTGAATAGCTTGATTGGGCCAAGTTCCTCACCTTCTTTCGCAGGAAGTCCATGGCTTACCGTTTCCTTGTTCGAATCTCTCGCGCGACAGGGATCCTGCCTACCTGTGGGATCCCACGAGGTCGAAAAAAGCTGTGCCGAGCTTTCTGCCCAAACGATGGAAAGTTGATGGATGCTATGAGCCTCGCACTTTTTGAATAACTTTGAATGCTATGTTGAGGATCGGCTATGTTGGCTCTACTTCACGTTCCGCGCGAACCCTTCAGGAAGCCTCTTTTTAAGAGGCCGGCCCGGCCTCGCTGGGACAAGCTCATCCTTTCAATAGCCGTAGGAATCCTGAGTTTTCTGATTGTCGTGAGAGTTTTGTTGAGTTTGCAATCCCTGTGTTTGCCCATCCAAAGAAAAGGCAAGGCCGATCCAAGCTCATGCTCTGTCTCCAACACGGTGTAGAACCCCTCGATCGGGGCGTTCCAAAAGCGCAACACCAGAGAACCTTGTAAAACCCTATCCTCCTCTAGGAGCTATGACGACAACACTTTCTTCTCCGCCAAAGTCTTCGGCAGCGAAGCTCGATTTGGCGAAGTACCGAGATCAGATTCTCCCCCCTGTGGTGGGTATTGTTGGATTCCTGCTCATCTGGCAGCTCTTGGCCAGTGCCAACCTTATTCGGCTGCCGGGGCCCTGGGATGTGTGGATGGATGAGCGCAGCCGGTATCTGATCCTGCATCCTTTGTACCGCAACAGCGACCTTGACCAAGGGCTGCTGCGCCAAACCTTGGCCAGCTTACAAAGGGTGGCCATCGGCTATTGCAGTGCCGCCTTGGTGGGCATCACACTGGGCATTTTGGTGGGAAGCAGTGTGTGGATCAACCGAGCTTTGGATCCCATTTTCCAATTTTTGCGCATGGTAGCTCCCTTGGCTTGGGTGCCCATATCTTTGGCTGCTTTGCAACGCAATGAGCCGGCTGCCCTGTTCGTTATTTTTATTACCTCAATTTGGCCCATTCTCATCAACACGGCTGTGGGGGTGAGACAGATCCCGGAAGACTACATCAACGTCTCCAAAGTGCTCAAGCTCTCCAAAGTGGACTTCTTTTTTAAGGTGTTGCTGCCCTCAGCCCTGCCCTACATGTTCACAGGTCTGCGCATCGGCATCGGCCTGTCTTGGCTGGCCATTATTGCCGCAGAAATTGTGATGTCGGGTGTGCCGGGGATCGGCTTTTTCATCTGGGATGCCTACCAGCAGAACTACGTTACGGAGATCATCGTTGCCGTCATCTACATTGGAGCAGTGGGATTGCTTTTGGATCGCCTGATGTCTATTTTGCAAAACAAGATAGCCAACCAATGATGTGTTGGATGTGTTGTCAGTATGTGGTTGGTTTGAGGCTAGACGGGTGATAGGTTGGGAGGTTTTCTGTGTCTGTATTGGTCAGTGTGGAGCAGGTGGAAAAATCTTTTGCTCTGCCCGGAGGGCAGGAATACCTTGCTCTGAAAGGGATCGATCTGCAAATCCATCGAGGGGAGTTTGTCTCCTTAATCGGCCACTCCGGCTGTGGCAAATCCACCCTATTGAACATGGTGGCGGGGCTGTCTTTGCCTACGGGGGGGATCGTGGCTTTGGATGGGCATACCATCACCGCTCCCGGCCCCGATCGCATGGTGGTGTTTCAGCATTACTCGCTTTTGCCTTGGCTAACGGTTCGGCAAAACATTGCGCTGGCGGTGAATGCCGTTCTTAAAAACCATTCTCCGGCGGAGCGTCAGCAGATCGTAGAAGAGCACATCGATCTGGTGGGTTTGCGCCATGCCGCAGATAAGCCCCCAGCCCAATTGTCCGGGGGTATGAAGCAGCGGGTGGCCATTGCCCGTGCCCTGGCTTTGCGGCCCAAAGTGTTGTTGTTGGATGAGCCATTTGGCGCTTTGGATGCGCTCACGCGGGGGAACTTGCAAGAGCAGTTGATGCGCATCTGTGAAGAACATCAGATGACCACCCTCATGGTCACCCACGATGTGGACGAAGCGGTTCTTCTGTCAGATCGTGTGGTCATGCTCACCAATGGGCCGGGATCCCGAATTGGGAACATTTTAACCATTGATATTCCTCGGCCCCGCCGTCGGCTGGAGGTGGTCAACCATCCCAGCTACTACAGCTACCGCAGCGAGATCATCTACTTTTTGAACCAACAAAAACGCATCAAGCAATGGCGTGCTCGCCGCAGCACTGTGGTGGCCAGGCATGGCTTGGAAAAGATCAACTTGGAGATCGGCTTTGTGCCCCTCACTGCCTGCGCTCCGTTGGCTGTGGCCAAAGAAAAAGGGTTCTTTGCCAAACACGGCTTGGAAGAAGTGAACTTGGTGCGGGAAACCAGTTGGCGAGGGATCCAAGACGGCATTCAGGGAGGTTATCTGGATGCGGCCCAAATGCCCGCCGGTATGCCGGTGTGGATGTCTTTGGGCGGAGGGGATAACCCGCCTCAGCCGGTGGTTACTGCCCTCACCTTGACCCGCAACGGCAATGCCATCACCTTGCATAAGCGGTTCTACGAGCAAGGGATCCACACCCTCAGCCAGTTGAAGGCTTACATCCTGGATAGTCCCAGCCGTCGGCTCACCTTTGGAGTGGTGCATCCCAGCTCTATGCACAATTTGCTGTTGCGCTACTGGCTGGCAGCCGGTGGGATCCACCCGGATCATGACGTGGTGCTGAAAACGCTGCCCCCGGCTCAGATGGTGGCCAACCTAACAGCCGGCAACATCGATGGCTACTGTGTGGGAGAGCCCTGGAATTTGCGGGCAGCCCTGGAGGGCAGTGGCTTTACGGTGGCTACAGACCTGGAGATTTGGCCGGGCCATCCCGGCAAAGTGTTGGGGGTGCGAGAAGATTGGGCCAGAGCCTACCCCAACACCCACATTGCCTTGGTCAAAGCGCTGTTGGAAGCCTGCCGCTACTGTGAAGACCCGGCCCATCACGACGAGATTCGCGAGCTGCTCAGCCGCCGCGCCTACCTGAGCACCGACCCCTCCTACATTCATCTGGGGGATCCCCAGCGTCTGATCTGTGACTTGGACAGGCCGATGCGGGAATATGCCCACCACCGCTTCTTTCTCGGAGCCGGCAACCGTCCCAGCCGCACCGAGCATCTGTGGATGATGACCCAAATGGCCCGCTGGGGGGAGCTGCCCTTCCCCCGCAACTGGGTGGAGATCGTGGAGCGGGTGTGTCAGGTGGGGGTATTCAGTACGGCAGCCCGCGAGCTGGGGCTGGATGTGTCTTACCAGCGGCAGCCCATTCAGTTGTTCGACGGGATCCCTTTTAATGGTGAGGATCCCCTGGCCTACCTCAACAGTTTGGCGATTAAGCACGATATTTATGTAGCCGAGGTTGCCTTAGATCGTCGTCCTGTGTTGCTCTAGATACCCACTTGGGCGCCCTTGCAAACGCACATTCCCCGTTGTGAGAAAATCATGAGTTGGAGCACCCTACGATGACTGCCCTCTTGACAACCTCTACCCCAGCGAACGTAGCCGCAGAACCCTACCTAAGCCTTGAGAATGTCAGCAAGACCTACTCAACTCCCAAGGGGGATTATCCCGTCTTGCGAGATATCAACCTCAGTGTGAACGAGGGAGAGTTTGTCTGCTTGGTTGGGCATTCCGGCTGTGGCAAAACCACCCTGCTGAATATGGTTTCCGGATTTGCCCAGCCCACCAGTGGCTCGGTGAAGCTGAAAGGGCAGCCGATTACAGCTCCTGGCCCGGAGCGCATGGTAGTGTTTCAAGGGTATGCCCTGTTGCCTTGGCTCACGGTTTATGAAAATGTTTATTTGGCCGTTCGGTCGGTATTTCCCCAAAAGAGCCAGTCGGAAAAGCATCGAATTGTGGAAGAACATTTGGATTTGGTGGGGCTGGGGGAAGCCGCTCAGAAATATCCCTCGCAAATTTCGGGAGGGATGAAACAGCGGGTAGCCATTGCTCGTGCGTTGGCCATCCGTCCAGAAGTGCTGATTTTGGATGAACCCTTCGGGGCCTTGGATGCCATTACCAAAGAGGAGCTTCAAGAGGAGCTGTTGCGCATTTGGGATGAACATCGCTGCACGGTTTTGATGATTACCCACGACATTGATGAGGCGCTGTTTTTGGCCGACCGCCTGGTGCTGATGACCAATGGCCCTGCAGCCACCATCGGGCAGATCGTGACCATTCCCTTCCCGCGCCCCCGGGATCGCGAGCGGATTCTTGAAGATCCGCAGTACTACCGCCTGCGCAACTCGGTTCTCAGCTATCTCTACGGCCATGAAGCCAACCCAGAGGCGGCTTGCTGATGAGCCGATAAATCAAACCTAGAGCAGTTGGCGGAGCGAGAGGGTGACCGGGCAGCCGGAACCCCTTGGCCGTCAGGGGCAGCGCTTGGGCAGGCGATCCGCAAACCTCTCTTGGAACTCGCCCACAACGCCGTGCAACCGCTCGTCCAAAACGGCCAGCGTCCGGGATGCGATCTCGTCCGGCACGCCGCCGAAAAACGCCTCCGCAATGCCCCCGGCAATGCAGGCCATGGTGTCTGCGTCTCCACCAAGGGAGATGGCGTTGCGCACCGCGTCTTCAAAACCGTCTGCCTCTAGGAACGCGATGATCGACTGGGGCACCGAGCCCTGACAGGAGACATCGAAGCAGTAGTGCCCCCGGATATCGTCCAGCCGCTCGGATAGGCAGTATCCGAACTCTTGCTCGATGTACGTCTTGATGTCGGCCTTGGTGTACCCTGACCGGGCGAGAAACACGGCGGCTGCCGTAGCCTGAGCGCCGCGGATGCCCTCCGGGTGGTTGTGGGTTACCTCGGCACTGGCCCGCGCCTGGGCCAGCACTTCTTCCAGCGTGTTGCAGGCGATGCCAATGGGGCTAACCCGCATGGCGGCTCCGTTGCCCCAACTGTAGTACGGCTCACGGCAGCGATGCTCGGCCCAGTGGATGAAGCTGCTCCCGTACCCAGCCTCTGGGTAGGCGTGGAAGTACTCATGGTACCAATCGACGTAGCTACCGCCCCGCAGCAGCCGCTCGGCCACAGCGACCGTCAGAACCGTGTCATCGGTAAATTGGCTGGCCTCGACGAACAGCGGAAAGTTCTTCGTTTTGGTGCCCGAGTGCTCATGGACAGAGCCGATAACATCCCCGGCAATGGCTCCCAGCATCAGTACCCTCTCCTTTTTCTTTTCCCAGTTCTCAATCTCCCGGTTCTCAATCTCGCCGTTTCCGAAAAGGCTCGCCCGCCCATCCAATTCTGAATCCGCACCCCTAGGCAATCAAGCGGCGCACCGACCGAAGCAGCTCCGCGGGGGGAGGAGAGTTGGGATCCCAGCGAATTTCCAACTCAGGTGAGTCTTTGAGC